>SYEA01000005.1 GCA_005800965.1 Actinomycetota bacterium
ACCAGCCGGATATCAAGCAGAGTACTCGCTGTACTTTGATGCAGGCTGCTCGGTGCAGGTGCAGTTCTTCCACATCAAAGGTGTCGTCGGCAACATCGCGCGTGCTGTTCCTGCGACACCATCACCATCAAGCGCGGGACAAAGTGTGGTTCCAACGAAGGTTTTGGCAGGCGATCAAATTGGGTGGTTTCAAGGCGAGGCAGGCCGCAGCGTGGCTTTTGATTTTCGTGTTGAAGACGAGCTCAATAAGAACTCATTCATCAATCAATCTCGTTTTGAATCTTCGCCAAATGGTCGAGGCGAGCTGCATGCGAAGTGTCCGTATGACTACTACGTCGAACCATTGAGGTCACAGTGGTTGGCCAAATTGGGTAGCGCAGGTGGCGTCGTCGTTCCAGGCACACCGTGTGGAAAGCCATCGCAAGGAGTGAGCGGTACGGCAAATGGTTTGTGGTTCTTGCCGAATGCCAAAGTGAACGAGCTCAAGTTTGAAGGTGCGAGTTTTGGGGACGCGGCCGTGGGTCCTGCGGGTCAGTACATGTCACAAATTGCACTCACCACGGATGCGGATGGGATGGTGCGCATCGGCGGTCTCAACGTGGCGTCACCACTAGGACAAATGATGGTGGGAAGTAATCAGGCAACTTGGAAAAAACCCGAAGACATCAATGTGGGACAGACCCATTGTTGGACTGATTCGCGACAGTCGGTCAAGGTGCAACTGGTCTCTGCGGGTTCGTTGGTCGCTGTAGTGGGGAATGGTTCGTGTGAATCATTGTCGCTGACGTCGGGCAGAACCTACGAGCGATAGCAACTGCTAACGAGGATTTACGGCGCTGGGGCGCGAGACAACCAGGGGTAGGGCACGAGACGGCCAACGGTCGGCGCTAGGCCGTGAGGCGGAACAGGATCGCAGTTTCAGGGTCGTGCTTGTCGCGACCGCGAATCTTCTCCCACAGCGTGGACAACTGCCAGTACACGCTGAACGCCACGTAGACCGGGCCGTACTTCTTTCCCACGGCCTTGCGAACGCGGATGGCATTCTCGCCGGTTACCAGGCGCGCCGTTGCTGAAAGCACCGGCGCATCGCTCGATACCTTTCCGCTCATGTCGCACACCTGCACGGTTACCTGCGGATTGTTTCGAATGCGCTTGACCTTGCCGACGTTCGTCTCGGTGATCACACCGAACTCGTCTCCCATCGCGGCAAACCACACTGGGGTCGCGACTGCCGATCCGTCGCGACGGAATGTCACGAGTGATACGTATTTCTCGCGATTGCTAAGTGAGTTCGACATGTACGCGACGCTCCCGGTCGAGATGAAGGTCCACAACAACTATGGAAAATCTGTCGGGATGGCAGGATTTGAACCTGCGACCTCCTGGTCCCAAACCAGGCGCACTAGCCAAGCTGTGCTACATCCCGCGTGCTGTCAGGCTAGTGACTGAACCACCGAGAGCAGTCGCTGCACATCATCGTGAGTCACATAGCGCACCACACCGGCACGCACCACACCGCCAGTTTCTGTCAATCCCAAGTGCGATACCAGTTCGACTGCGTATGAACTGCCTGACCAGACGGCGATCTTTGCTGCTGCCAATGCTTCGGCAACACGGTCTGGCGACACACCATCGACCGTGAACGCCACGGTGGGTGTGCGGGCGTCGAGTGTTGGCGGCCCCCACACCCGAACATGGGCCATGGCGAGCAAACCGTTGAGCAGCGGTGCAAACACTTCTTGTTCGTATGCCGCCACATTCGCCATGTCTTCTTCGAGCAAGTATCGGGCTGCAGCTTCGGTTGCGGCGATGTTTTCAAAGTTTGGGGTTCCGGTTTCAAATCGACGCGGGCCAACGTCGTCTGCAGGTCGCACTTTGGCGACGGGCAAAGCGTTGAGCAAATTTGGCTCGATGCACAACACGCCGGCGTGCGGGCCATACCACTTATATGGGCTGGTGGCGAGCACGTCGCAGCCAATGTCGCGCACGCTCACTGGCATATGTGGTGCAAGATGCACGGCGTCAACAAAGACACGTGCACCCACGCGATGGGCCAGCGCCACCACGGCCTTCACATCTGGCATCGTGCCGATGAGGTTCGAAGCGCCGGTGACTGCCACCCACTTGGTGTTGGGGGTGATGAGCGCTGCGAGTGCAGCCATATCCAATCGGCCATCAACGGTGGAAAACGGTGCGAGTACATGCTCGGCTCCCGACTCTTCACACGCGATGCGCCACGGTGACACGTTGGCGTCGTGATCCAGGCGGGTGCCCACCACTCGATCACCTGGCTGCAAGGTGCGGGCTACGGCCCGGGTGAAAGCAAACGTCAACGTCGTCATGTTGGCGCCGAACACCACACCTTGTGGGTCGGTATTGAGTAGTTGGGCCACTACACCGCGGGCACGCTCGAGCAAGTCGTCCGTGGCATTTGCGGCGGCAAAGGCGCCATGAGTGTTGGCGTTGTTACCACTCGCTGACCACTCACTGGCTGCACGGATTGCAACGTCCACCATTTGGGTGCCAGCCGGGCCATCAAAACGTGCCCAACCGTCACGCACACCTGGAAACCGATGGCGCACGTCGGCGCCGGTCATTTCGCGCGCTTTGCGGCTTTCGCCAGACGCTTTTTGGCGCGACCAAGTGGGGCCAGGTGACGGTGATCTAAGTCGCTTATCTCGGTGCCGTCAGCAAAGCGCACCCAGTAGCGCTGCCACTGAAACCCGTTGGCCAGAATCACGCGGCCTTCACTGCCGGCAGGCAGATCGGGAAGATCAACGATGGTCACCACCGTGTCGCCGATCCGCAGGTCAATTTGGCCTTCGTGAGGCGTGGCGAGGGAGTGGGGCTTCCAAAACGGCATGCTCTCAGTATGGCACTTGTAGCCTTCTGGATTCATGCAGTGCACCATTGAGCCGCTCGAAGGCAACAAAGTAAAACTTGACGTTTCGGTTGATGAGACGTCTTTCGACCAAGACATCGAGGTGGCCTACCGCAAGTTGGCGCGACAGGTGCGCATTCCGGGCTTTCGGCCAGGCAAAGCACCGCGTCGAGTGATTGAAGCGCATCTCGGCGACGATGGCAAGCGCGCCGCGCGTGCCCAGGCCATTGAAGACGCCGTGCCGAAATATCTAGCCGAAGCCGTCAAGCAACACGACATCGACATCATCGCCACACCGAAAGTCGAGCACGTGCATGGCGCCGAAGCCGACAGCGGTCCGATCTCGTTTCACTGTGAAGTCGAAGTGCGCCCAGTGATCGCTGTTGCGGGTTATGCCGGCCTGCGAGTCGAGCTACCAAGCATCAGTGCATCCGAATCCGAGATCGACGAAGTAGTCGACAACGAACGCAAACGTCACGGCACCTTGGTGGATGCCACTCGAGCAATCGCGACTGGCGACCAGGTCACCATGGATCTGTCCGCGTCGCGCAATGGTGAAGCGGTGCCCGGGCTCAACGTTGAGGCGTGGCTCTACGAAGTTGGTCGCGGGTGGGTTGCCAAGGGTTTCGACGACATCCTCGTTGGCCTTAACGCTGGTGATGAAAAACAATTTCAAGCGGTACCCAACGGCAACGAGGACGAGGCCGACTTTTCGTTGAAGGTCGTCAAGGTGCAGGAATTGCAATTGCCCGAGGCAACCGATGCATGGGTCGCAGACACCTTCGGTGAGTTCGACACTGTCGCTAAGTGGCGGGTCACGATTGCTGAGCGCATGAACGAGTCGCGCATCAATCAAGCACGCAACTCGGTAGTCGACCGTGTAACCGACGAATTGGCGAAGTTGGTCGATATCGATCTGCCCGAGCCGATGGTCGAAGGTGACCTGCGCTCGCGAGTTCGCAACACCGTCGACACCTTCCAGCGGCAAGGCATCGCCATCCAGCAATTTCTGCAGATCACCGGGCAAACCGAGGAACAGTTCATCGATCAGTTGCGCGACCAGTCGCGCAAGGCTGTGCGAGTCGACTTGGCCCTGCGTGCCATTGCGACTGCCGAATCGTTTGTGGCCGACGAGGATGATGTTGATGTCGAACTTGAGCGAATCGCGGTGCGTGCCAACGTCAAAGCCAAGCGTGTGAAATCTCTATACGAAAAAAATGATGCGATTGGCGACCTGAAGGCCCAGATTCGTAAATCCAAGGCGCTCGAGTGGCTAGTGCGACAAGTCGCCTATGTCGACCCCGATGGCCGCGCCATCGGCACCGACACGTTGCTTGATGCGGGCGTGGATATTGATCCGACGCTCGATACTGGTGCAACCGTGACTCTTGACGCTGAATCCAACACGAGCGAGGAGGCGACGAGTACGGTGAAAGATACCCCCGATGAATGAGCGAGATATGAACTTTTCGAACTATTACGTTCCCAACGTCACCGAGACCACCAGCCGTGGCGAGCGGGTGTATGACCTCTACAGCCGAATGTTGAAAGACAACATCATCTTTCTTGGCACGCCAATTGACGACACGATTGCCAACTTGATATGTGCGCAGCTCATCCACTTGGAGAGCGAAAACCCGGACAAAGACATCAACATCTACATC
>SYEA01000048.1 GCA_005800965.1 Actinomycetota bacterium
CGCCTGGCGAGTTACGTACCGCCGCCAGTCACTCGTGTATTGCAACACCGAGGTGTGGCAGTGATCGTTGAATTTGGCGATGCCAAAATCGGTGATGGCCTGTCGACCCGAGATGCCGAGTTGCCGTTCGGCCTCGGCTTCGGCCGGCAAACCGTGGCAGTCCCACCCGAATCGACGCTCGACGCGTTTGCCGCTCATCGTGCGATACCGCGGGATGGCGTCCTTGACGAAGCCAGTCAACAAGTGGCCATAGTGCGGCAAGCCATTGGCGAACGGTGGCCCGTCATAAAACACGAACCCTGAGTCATCGTCGCTCGCTGATGTGCCGCTCGTGCGCGGATGCTGCTCGACGGATGCTTCAAAAGTGCGATCGGCCTGCCAAAAAGCAAGGACGTTTTCTTCGAGTTTCGACAGATTCGGCTGGGCCGCAACGTCGGGGTATGAATCGGCCATTACGTGGCGCTACTCACAAACCTGCAGATGCCAGCATTCGCTGCACGAACCCAAGACCAAACACCACGACGATGGGCGAGATATCGAGTGGCCCGATGTTGGGGATGATTCGTCGGGCTGGCCCCAAGACGGGCTCAGTGACCTGAAACAGCACACGTGAGATTTGTGCAAGTGGCCCGCTTGAAGTTATGGGAAACCAGCTGAGGATGATTCGAGCGAAAATGACCAGCGTGTAGAGCGAAATGAGTTGGGAAATCATGGTCGGGCTCCTCTTGCATGCAGCATTGCGGTGGGGTGATGGTATCGCCGATTAGTCGCGGGGAATTCGCACACCGTTAGGGGTGAGACGAAAAACACCACGCGAGATGCGCTCGAGAGAACCGTTGAGCGCAAAAGTAATCCCCGAAGCGAAATCGATGATTCGGCGCGCCTCTTCGGGTTCGGTGCTGATCATGTTCATGATTACGGGCTGGCCACTCTTGTAGCGCTCACCAATTTCTTTGCAATGAGTGAACGAAGTTGGCTTCAGTGTCACGGGTTCAACTGCAGCGGCATCCAACGCTCTTACATTTTTTGGTGGCTGACCAACCGGGCCACGCACCGTGACACCCGAGTCGTCGCGTTTGCGCCCTGGACGAGAAGTCGGCATGTTGCGTGCAGGTTCGGTGTAATCCTCGTCAAGTTCGTCATCGTCGTAGCCACCGTCAACATCGTCATCAACATCGTCATCAACATCGCCAAGTCTGGTGTTGCGCATCGCTTGACGCCCACCGGCTGGACGGCGTGTGCGCATCGACTGATCGCTGTCGCCGTACGCTTCGTCAGCCCCGAGACCGAGATACTCCATTGCTCGGCGGAACATTGACATGTGGTCAGATTACCTCATTAATGCGCATCATTTGGGGAGTGGTCGCTCGCCGAACAACGCTGTCCCCACCCGCACCATGGTGCTACCCGCAGCCAGGGCAAGTTCAATGTCTCCGGACATGCCCATCGAGCAACCGGCAAGCTCGAGGTCGTCTGCAGCCTGACGCACAGCATTGAATGCGGCCTGTGTGCGCTCGGGGTGGGCATCGGTGGGGCCGACCGTCATGAGCCCTTCGACCACCAAGCCACCCATACGGGCATGGCGTACCAGATCTGCTGCGGCATGCAGGGCACAGCCCCCTTTGTCGGGTTCATTGGTGGCATTCACTTGCACATAAATACGGGCCCCAGGGGCTCGCTTGACGAGTTCGTCCACCAGTGAGGCCCGGTCCACGCTCTGCCACACCGCCACAGTGCTGGCTAGCGAGCGAATTTTGTTGGATTGCAAACGACCTAGAAAGTGCACCGGCGGATGAGCCGGCGCCACTTCAGCGAGTTTGGCGATGGCTTCTTGGGCGTAGTTCTCGCCGATCGCTTCACACCCCAGACGGTGCGCAATCTGCACTGCTTGTGCGCCAAAACCCTTCGTGACCGCACACACGGCCACTGGCCCACGCGTGGCGCACTGGTTGAGCAGCGAGCGAAGCTGCGTCAGCCGTTGCGCGATCGCTGGTTCGTCCAACGTGATGTTGCTACTTCAAAAAGTCGGGGATATCGAGATCATCGTCGCCCGCTTCTTGCGAACCGAAGATCTCCCGCAAGCGAGAACTTCCCTTGCCGGTTTCGGGGCGAGCATCACCACGAGTTGCGGTGCCATCGCCACGAGTGCCGATTCGACCAGCCGCTGAATCCCAGCGTTCGAAGCCCGACGCAATAACCGTGACCCGGACTTCGTCACCAAGATCGTCATCGATGACAGTGCCCAAGATGATGTTGGCATCTTGGTGCGCGACACGCGCCACGGTTTCGGCGGCTTCGTTCAACTCAAAGAGGCTCATGTCTGACGGGCCAGCCACATTCAGCAGGATGCCGCGGGCTCCTTCAATGGCCGCTTCGAGCATCGGTGAAGTGATGGCTGCAATTGCCGCATTGGAGGCGCGCTTGTCGCCACTGGCCACGCCGATGCCCATGAGGGATGAGCCGGCATTTGCCAAGATGGTTTTCACGTCGGCAAAGTCGGTGTTGATGAGCCCTGGCGTGGTGATGATGCCGGTGATGCCCGAGACACCCTGCATCAATACTTCGTCGGCTTTTTTGAACGCATCGAGCAATGTGGTTTTGTCGGTGGCAATCGACAGCAACTTCTCGTTTGGAATCACGATGAGCGTGTCAACTTTGTCTTTCAACTTGGCGATGCCTTGGTCGGCTTGCACCGAACGGCGGCGTCCCTCGAAGTTGAACGGTCGCGTCACGATGCCGATCGTGAGCGCCCCTTCAGCCTTTGCGATCTCGGCCACTACGGGTGCTGCACCGGTGCCGGTGCCACCACCTTCGCCGGCGGTGATGAACACCATGTCGGCGCCAGCGAGATGTTCTTGGATTTCGTCACGATGTGCTTCGGCTGCTTCGCGACCAACTTCGGGGTCACTGCCTGCACCAAGTCCGCGCGTGAGTTCGCGACCGATGTCGATTTTGTAACTTGCATCACTCATGATGAGCGCTTGTGCGTCGGTATTGATCGCAACGAAGTCGACGCCGCGCAAACCAGCATCGATCATGCGGTTGACGGCGTTGACGCCACCACCACCGATGCCCACCACTTTGATGACAGCAATCGGTGAATTTTGTGAGTTACTTGGCATATGTGTCTGACCCCCAAGTTGAGCATGATGCTCAACCTCTACTACAGGCACACTACTCGTTGGCGATGACTGGTTGTCCAGACGACACGTCGATGGCAGCGATGAACGAGACATCCTGCTGGGTGAGCAAGACCATGACCTGAGTGAGCTTGTTGCGCACATCCACGGGAGCCCCGAGCGTGATAATCGTGCCTTTTTTCAAAGTGAACCCCAAAGCCTCGGGGCCATTGACAAAAACGTTCCGCACCTCAGGGATGATGTCGGCTGGCAGTGAATTCGCCAACTGGGCTGCGGCTTGGTACACCACGGTGGTGACGGTGCCGGGCGGCAGATTCGGGCCAACCCCTTCTATTTTCATAAATTGCGTGGGCTGGCCGTCCAGCACCGCGAGCACCCGCCCATCGATGTCGAGCACACGGGCACGATTGTCCACCCCGACGAACCAGGCCACTGCGCGGCGCTCCTCGATTTCGATTACTACTCGATTGGGCAGATACCAATTGAGTCGCGCTTGACGCACCCAGGGATCGCCCTCCAGTCGACGCTGGGCGCCCTCTAAGTCGGCAGTGAAGACGCTCGCACCGCGTAGCGAGTCACTTACATCGCTCAACAATGCCGGGTCGGAATATGTCACGCCCGTGATGTCGATTTGTCGAACGGCAAACAGCGGTGACGCCAAAATGATGAGCGTCAATGAAAACATCGCAATGAGAGCACCAAAGCCAACCAACGGCGACACACGCAGACGTGGCAGACGCTTCCACCATGTGCGACGACCGATGCGGTCGTCAACAATCACATCGCCGAGCGTGGCTGTGCTTACGAATGTGCTTACGGCTGCACCCACTCCAGTGCTTGCTTCGCTGCGTTCGTGAGGCAACAAATGTTGGGCATCATCGATCACAACCGGCTCACCAGCGGCTGCTTGCTGCGCTTCGCGTGCCTGTATCGCTGTCGAGATGTCAACCACCGCGCCGACGGGTATCTGGCTCGAATCTGTGACGATGGGTGTGTCATCGGGCCGGGCGATTGCACCAGTGTCGGCAAACAGCTCGCTCAGCTCGAGAACTGCTTCGTCGGGCAACGGTGGGGAGAACGCCACGGCGCTCAACGTGTTGTCATCACTCACTAGGGGCCCGAACAAAGCGTCGAGGCGTGTACCGCCAGATGAATCGCTCGACGCATTGTTGGGTGTGCCACCAACTTGGGCACCTGCAGCACTCGCTACTTCAGGGTCAAAACCCACCAAGCGCACTTCACTGTGCAGATTGACTCCCGTCTCGCTCAACACTCGCGCCCGCACCAACGCCATGAGTTCGGCAACGTCATCAGCACTTCCACCCGGATCAACTTGGATGAAATTGGCATGCTTGTCGGAAACTTCTGCCGTGCCAACGCGCAAGCCGCGCAAGCCGAGACCATCGATGAGCGCGCCAGCCGAACCACCGTCTGGTGCCGGGTTTACGAACACCGAGCCCGCGTTGTGCCCACCTGGTTGGTGCTCGCGTCGCCAACGCACAATTTCAGCCATCTCTGCTTCGCTGGCTTGCTGATCGCCCCAGGACAAAGCAAACGATGCCGAAATCACGACGTGATATGGCTCGAGATCGCTGCCACGAAAACGCAGACCCACATCTTTGGCCGCAACATTTGCCACGATGCCTTTTAGTAAGTGGAAGATCTTTATCGATTCAAGGCTGGCCGCCATGTCCGAGCCATGTCCCCCGGCATTCATGCGCACGCCACCGCCCACCGAACCTGGCACGCCGACACCCCATTCAAAACCCGTCAAACCGCGCGCCGCGCTCTGGCGGGCCAGCACCGGCAGTGCCACGGCACCACCCGCCACCACCCGTGGGACTGCGGGTTGTTGAGGCCAGATAATTTGATCGGCAAACTCGCCAAGCACCACCACTAACCCGGCGAAGCCGCCGTCAGCCACGAGCAGGTTGCTACCACGCCCGATGACCAGCAACGGAACCCTTTTTTCGCGCAAAGCGTTACTGACTGCGTGAAGGTCGTCAATGGATCGTGCCTTGACGAGCAGGCTGGCCGGACCACCCACTTTGTAGGTGGTGTACGCCGCCAATTTCACATCGCGTTGCACTCGCGCCCCGAGCAAGATGCCGAGGCGGTCGAGTGCTCGCGTCTCGCGTGCGTGGCTGTCGGTGTCGTCAGCGTCCACGAGATAATTCTCGCTTACGCGCAACGACTTCGTCGGGCAATGTCTCGATGTCGCCACAACCCATCGAAATACATAAGTCACCGTCACGCACCTCGCGAGCCACGAAATCCGCCAGGTCTGCACGCTCGGCCACCCACTCGACCCTGGCCGTTGGATGCGCAGCACGCACGGCATCGACCACCAATTGGCCCGTGACGCCCTCTATGCGATCAGTACCCGAGGCGTAGATGTCGGTGATCACTACAAGGTCAGCATCGACGAAGGCGTCGCGATATTGGTCGGACATGATCGCCATGCGATTGAAGCGGTTCGGTTGAAACACTGCCACGACGCGCTTCCATCCAACGTTGTCGGTGCGCACCGCGCGCAGTACTGCGGTGATTTCGGCTGGAAGGTGGGCATAGTCGTCAACGAAGGTCGCGCCGCCCTCAGTAGCGCGCAGATCGAATCGGCGTCGCACCCCGGCAAAGTTACGCACGGCTTCGGCAGCAACGCTGGGCTTGACACCAAGCTGCACTGCCATGGCCAAGGCCGCCAAACAATTGCGCACGTTGTGTTCGCCACGCAGGGCAAGAGACACAGCAACACTCCCCTGTGCCATGTGGGCTACAAAGTGGCTCACATCGCCGGCGAATCGCACATCGGTGGCCCGCACGTCAACTGTGTTGACCTTGGTGTTCTTTGTTGAGTCACTGATGCCGTAGGTGATAGCGCCATGGCGGCGAGCCAACTGCAGAGCGGTGGAATCGTCGGCGCACACCACCTTGATGCCTTTGACTTCCTTGAGATACGAGTCGAACGAAGCCACGATGCCGGCAAACGAACCGTGCTCATCTAAGTGATCGGTGTCTACGTTGGTGAGAATTGTGCAATCTGGGGCGATTGCTCGATGACTTGAGTCGCTCTCATCTGCTTCGACGACAAAAACATCACTACCCCAGTGGGCACTCGACTCGAGTTGGGGAACCTCGGCACCGATGAGATAACCCGGGTCGCGCCCGGCGGCACGCAACATGAGAGTGAGCAGCGTGGTGGTCGTGGTTTTGCCGTGGGTGCCAGCCACCGCCACCGTCCGGGCTTGTTTGCTGATCCACCCCAGCATCTGCGCGCGTGACCAAACGGTCTTGCCGGCCTGGCGGGCAGCAACGAGTTCAACGTTCGTTTCTCGCACCGCCGCCGAATGCGTGATGATTTCACATTCAGCAATCGCACCAGCGTCGTGCGGCACGTTGACTACTACCCCCAGCGCACGCAGGCGATCCATAATTGGCGACTCAACCATGTCGCTTCCCGAAACCACACCACCCATCTCGCGCAAGATGATGGCGATAGCACTCGTGCCTGGGCCACCCACCCCAACGACATGAATTCGTGGTGGCACGTGCGCATGGGTCAATGCCATGGGATCACTCGACATCTCAGCGCGCCACCGACTCGATGATGGCACCAATTGCCGACGAACGATTCAACGCGCCAAGTGCATACGACGCAGCAGCCAATCGTTCACTCAATGTGACATCGTCGACGAGTCGACTGAGCTCAGCGGCAAAGCGGTGTTCTAATTCGTGTTCTTGCACCATGAGTGCGGCACCCGCGTCACTCAGCCAGGTCGCGTTCAAGCGTTGATGATCATCGGCCGCCTGCGCCCAAGGAATGATGATTGCTGCCGAACCCACCGACACCAACTCGGCCACGGTGCTGGCGCCGGCGCGACACACGGTGATGTCGGCCAACTGCCATATATCAGCCATGTTGTCGTGACCCGCGCGCCGCACGTATTGCAGCAACGAACCCGACGGCAAAGCAAACTTCGTATCCATGTACCGCTCGCCAGCCAGATGCACGATGGCTACGTCAGCCCGATTCGCATTCGCAACGGCCCACTCCTCGATGGCGCGATTCACCACCAGCGAGCCGAGTGAACCGCCCATCACCACCACCACTCGGCGAGCAGCATCGATACCAAACATTTCAGCGGCTTGCCGACGCGCACCATCGTGGCTCGTGGTGTTGCGCGACAGTCGCCGTACCGCGGCTCGCACCGGTGCACCGGTATGCGTGGCACCCGGCAACTTTGAGTCGGCGAATGCCACTGCGACTGCCGCTGCACGCCGTGCTTGGCGGCGTGTTGCCAAACCTGGATGCTGGTCGTAGCTCACCACCACGACCGGAATTCCCAATGCTCGCGCAGCGCGGACTGCAGGTTCGCTGGCAAAACCGCCGACACTCACCACCACTCGCGGCTGCCACTGGCGAAACTGTCGCCCAGCCTGAGCCGAAGCGAGAACTAACTTCACCATTGCTGTAGCGGTGCGCCACAAGGCACGCGGCGAAATACTGCGCTGCAGCCCATCCACATTGAGCAACAACCGAGGGTGCTGGCTGTCGGCCAACAAGCGTTGATCACTGGGGCGCTGCGACGCAACAAATGCAATCGATAGTGGAGCACGACCTTGTTCGATGAGCTGTTCGGCAATTGCCAGTCCAGGAATGATGTGGCCGGCTGTGCCACCACCGGCGATGACGGCAAAAACTCGTGGTGACACCGGACTTGTCGACGAATACGACGTTGTTGACGACGTTGAAGACATTGCCGCCACCAAAGTTACCCGAACGCCACCGTGCGCTGCAGATGCAGCCGAGTGCTACTGCACCTTTCGCGCGACGTTCAACAGCAATCCTGCGGCGGCGAGTGTGATCATGAGCGAACTTCCCCCATACGAAATGAGTGGCAAGGTGAGCCCGGTTACTGGCATCGCACCAACCACACCACCGATATTGATCACTGCCTGCACGGCGAACCAAACGGTGATACCTGCAGCCAGCAACGCGCCCGAATAATCCGGGGCCCGCATCGCTACAACGAAACCCAACATGGTGATCAACGTGAAACCACCAATCACAAGACTTGAGCCGATCAAACCGAACTCTTCAGCAATAACGGTGAATATGAAGTCGCTGTGGGCCAACGGCACGTAGCCCCACTTACTGGTGCCCGCACCAGGCCCGACACCGGTAACCCCGCCGTTGGAGATACTCAGCATCGACTGCCACACCTGATACGCGCTGTGCTCACGGTTGCCCTCGATGTCTAAGAACGCAGTCCACCGACTGATGCCCGTCGACGATGTGAGCACATAACCAAGCCCAAGGACCATGGCCGCTAGCGCTGCAGCGCCAATCCAGCGAACTGGGCTGCCTGCCATATACAACACGGTGAATGCGATTCCCGAGAGCACGATCGCAGCACCAAGGTCGCGCTGCGCCATCGCAATCCCTGCTGCAACTAGCCAGGCCAACATGGCAGGTCGAAACGTTCGTTTGAAGTCAGTGAGTTCACGCTGTCGGCGACCCAAGATGTTGGTCATATAAATGACGAGTGCGAACTTCAGCAGTTCCGACGGCTGGAAGCGAATAATTCCAATTTCCACCCATGCCCGCGCACCGTTGACGGTGATTCCCAACGGGCTGAACGGCAAACAGTTGAGGGCCACGACCACTACCAACATCGGCCTGTTGAGTTTTTGCCACACGTGATATGGCATGCGATACGTGCCGAAAGCGATGATGACTCCAAAAAACGCCCACATCAACTGCTTGAGAAACATGGTGAATGCCGAGCCGCCATTGTTGACCGACACGATTGACGAAGCCGACAACACCATGACCAGCCCTAGGGCCGTCAACACCGTGACGCTGAGCAGAATTGCATAAAAGATTCGACTGGGTTCACTGTCGACTCCGATGCGGGCACCGTCGGCACGACGCCCAGCCAGCACTGCTTTGCGTCGCTCGCTCAGCGATGGGATCAGAAGTCCACCGGTGTCGTCAACATTGACTGCAGTCATATCTGATTCTCCTTTGTAAGTGCGTGTACACATTGTGTGAAATCATCGCCGCGCTCGCCGTAGTTCGAATACCAGTCGTAACTGGTACACCCAGGCGAGAGCAACACCACATCACCCACTGTTGCCAGGCGCTGGGCAGCACGCACGGCATCAGTCATCGAGTCGGCACGGGTCACGGGGCAAACATCGGCGAATGCGTTTTCAATCAGCGTCGCACTGTGGCCGATGGCCACAACGGCTCGCATCCGATGCGGCTGGCTCGCCAACGTCGACAATTCGAGGCCCTTGTTCTTGCCTCCCGCGATGAGCACGATGTGTTCAAATGAGGTGAGTGCAGCCTGGGCTGCATGTGGGCTTGTTGCCTTGCTGTCGTTGTAATACGACACGCCGTCCACCTCGCCCACGAACTGGATGCGATGCGGCGCGTGGCGATAGCGCGCGAGCGCGTTGGCAACACCTTCGACCGTGCCCAAACCCGACTCCAGCACCATGGCACTGGCTGCCAGTGCGTTCGTCAAATCGTGCGGCAACGAGCGACCCAACTGCCCGACATCAACGATGCGCCCGAGCGGGCCGACCAGGGCTTGGCCCTCAATGCGGTAGTCGGCTTTGTTGATACCGAAGGTAACGACGCGGGCGTTGGTGCTGCGGGCGGAGCCGAGGATCGCTTCATCATTGGCCGGCGCAACCGCAACGTCGCTGGCACGGGCCGACTGCCAAACGCGCATCTTTGCGCCGCGATACGAATCCATGTTGCGATGCCAGTCGAGATGATCGGGTGCAAGGTTGAGCCACGTCGCTGCCTCGGCGCGAAAATCACGGGTGTAGTGCAGGCGAAAACTGGAGCACTCAACGGCATACACATCGTGCTGGTCATCCAACGATTCGACCCAAGGCGTTTCGGTGTTGCCTACGGCCGCAGCATTGCGACCCGATGCCGACAACATCGCTGCCGCCATCAACGTAGTGGTGGTTTTGCCATCGGTACCGGTGATTGCCACGATTGGGCGTGGATGGCCGCTGGCCTGCTCGGCGCGATACGCCAATTCGATCTCTGATACGAGCTCGATACGTGCCCGCAGCGCACTGGCGATGATCGGATGCGACTCGGGCACGCCAGGGCTCGGGGCCACCTGAGAAAAATCTGCGATGCGTTTGGCACAGGCCATGGCCGCTTCAGGGCCCTCCACCAACTCCGCCCCGAGCGACGCGGCAAACTCAGCGTTGTCACTCGACACCCGATCGTCAGCCAAGAGCAACGCTTCGCCACGAGCCGCCAAAAACTTTGCAGTGCTGCGCCCGGCGACGGCAAGCCCGTACACCAAGGTGGTCACAATGAATCTCCGATGATCCGAATTTCATTGGTGAAGTCGGCGATGAAGAGCGCCACGCCTGCCGCTACACACATTGCAGCAAGCAACCAGAAACGGATGATGACGGTGGTCTCTGGCCAGCCCGACAACTCGAAGTGGTGATGAATCGGCGACATCTTAAAGAGTCGCTTCTTGCGACCACTGGCTTTGAACACACCCATCTGCACGGCCACCGACCCTGCTTCCATCACATTGATGCCACAGATGATCGGCAACAAAAAGTGTGTGTTCGTGGTGACCGCCAGCAGGCCCAGTGCTGCGCCAATGCCCAGTGCGCCAACATCACCCATCATGATTCGCGCTGGTGCTGCATTCCACCACAAGAACCCGCCACACGCACCCGCCATTGCCGAGGCCAGCACGGCAAGGTCAAGTGGATTCACAATCGCTGAATAAATCTCTGCATTGCGGAAAGCAAAATACGCAATCAGACCAAACGCACCAAAGCCAAACATTGCCGAGCCAGCAGCCAAGCCATCCAAACCGTCGGTCACATTCACCGCATTGGTCGTGGCCCACACCATCAGAGCAGTCCAGATCACCCACACCGGAGTGCTGACGTCCCAACCAGGCACTTCGGCACGGGTGAACGAAATGGTTTCGCTCACACCCGTTTGCGATGCCAGCAACCACATCAGCATCACAACGATGCCGAAAGTGATCCAACCTTTTTTCTTCCAAAAAATTCCGCGGTTGTGTTGGCGACGCACCTTGAGGTAGTCATCCAAAAAGCCGATGCCAGCCAGCACGATGATGGCCACCCACATGATGATGACCTGATCAGAAAACACCAATCCGGCGCGAACGTGCGGAATCAACCAGCCGAGAAATGCCGCGCTCAAGATGGCGATGCCGCCCATCGTGGGTGTGCCCTGTTTGTGCATGTGGTGAGTGGGACCACGGTCTTCGGCGCCCAAGATGGGTTGGCCCTTGCCGAGACGAGTGAAGTATCCAATCAACACTCGAGTGAAAAACAGCGAGGCTGCGATCGAAATGGCAGCAGCCATCAGGATGGCAATCATGAACCGACACCCAAAAGTTCGCGCGCTACTTGAGCGTCGCTAAACGCAATATCTCGCCCAGCGATGGTCTGCACAGTTTCATGACCCCGCCCAGCAATGATGACCACGTCACCACTGCCGGCCTGAGTGCATGCCATTGCTATCGCTTGACGACGATCTGCTTCAGCGACCACTTTGTTCAGATGCGTCGGAGCAATGCCGGCAACGATCGCGTCGATGATGGCCTGCGGATCTTCGTGACGCGGGTTATCGCTTGTGACGATGACGCTGTCGGCTGAAATTGCTGCCGCACCCATGTCTGCACGCTTGGTTGCATCACGGTCGCCGCCACAACCAAACACCACAATGACTCGTTGGTCGGTCACGGCTCGGGCCGCGGCAATCACGTTGCGCAACGCCTCGGGGGTGTGGGCGTAATCCACGAGCACTGCAAAATTTCCGGTCGCATTGACATTCTCGAATCGCCCTGGAATCTGGGTGAGATTGCCAAGCCCGGCTGCGATATCGCCGACAGGAATACCAATCTCGGCAGCAGTAGTTGCAGCTGCCAACGCGTTGAGCACATTGAAGTCTCCTCCAACGGTGCACCAAATTCGCGCACCCCGCCACGAAAAAGCACTTCCGGTGGCACCCACCGCCACGTCAGTTGCATCACTGCGGCCGTAGGTCACCACTGCGACATCACAATCCTCCGCAATTTTTTGTCCAAATGCGTCATCGCGATTGATGATGGCGCGGCTGGTGTAGTTGGACGAGAACAAACTTGCCTTGGCGGCGAAATAGGCATCGTGGGTGCGATGAAAATCGAGATGGTCGTGACCAAGGTTGGTGAAGGTTGCGGCAGCGAACTGCATTCCAGCCACACGCTGCAGGGCGAGCGCATGCGACGACACTTCCATCACCACTGCCTTTGTCCCTTTACTGCGCTCATCTGCCAAGGTGCGCTGCAACTCGGCTGCTTCTGGTGTGGTGCGGGTGCCCGAGAGCGTTCCGAGCACGGTCGTGCGCTGGCCATGTTGGGTGAGTATCGCCCCCAACATGTGGGCGGTGGTGGTCTTTCCGTTCGTGCCGGTAATACCGACCACCGTCAAATCGCGACTGGGGTGGTCATGAAATGCTGCGGCCAAGACCCCCGTTGTCTGACGAGTATCCGACGCGATGATTTGTGGTACGTCGAGGTTCAAGCGACGATCGACGAGCAGCGCCGCTGCCCCGTTGGCAACGGCCTCTCGTGCGAAATCGTGACCATCGTGTTGTTCGCCGCGCAAGCAGCAAAACAACGTGCCCTGCTGCACTGCGCGGCTGTCGCTCGTCACATCGGTGATGGACACGCCTACGGCACCCTCCACGCTCAACGCGGGCGAAGCCGATTGCATGTCATCCACTCGCGCAAGTAGCCCGCCCAACGTGAGCATGTGCTTAGTGACTTGGTCCGAGTTCGGCAGGTCGTGTGCCGACGCAACCAGTGTCACCTGGCTCAGGTCGCAGATCGAGTTCGTTGACGATTACTTGCCCAATGCGCTGGAACACGGGTGCCGCCGCAGTGCCACCGAAGCGGTCACGCGAACTCGGATCGGGTTCATCGATGGAAACGAGCACCGTGAACTGTGGTTTGTTCGCTGGCAAGAAACCGACAAACGAGGCAAAGTAAGCGCGCGAGCCGTCGTCTTTCAGGTAGGTGCCGTTGTCCTGGCGAATGTAGCCAGTGCCAGTCTTGCCTGCCACCGACATACCTGGAATCTTGGCGAGTTGCGCCGTGCCGTAGCAGACGACATCTGTCAACAAGGTACGCATGGTTGCCGCAGTTGCACTCGAGACAACGCGACGAGTCGGTGCTGGCGGTGTAGGCGTGCTGACACCCACCTCATCGACCATTGCCGAAACCAATTTTGGCCCGATGTACACACCATCGTTGGCCACCACGTTGACGGCTGAAACCAACTGCACTGCGTTGGATGCATAGCCGTATCCATAGGCGAAGGTGAACTGTTCGGTGCCCTGCCAGTTGCGTGCCGGCTTGAGCAAACCCCTGGTCTCACCCGGAAACTGCAAGGAAGTTTTTTCGCCGAAGCCAAACGCCGCAAGCCATTGTCGGTTGCGTTCAGTGCTGAGGGTTTGCGAGATCTGCACGGTGCCCAAGTTGGATGAGTCGACCAAAATCTTGCGCACGGTCATTTCCTCAAGCCCGTGTGGATAAGCGTCTTTGATTTCTTGCTCCCACTCAGTGCCCTTGTTGAACACCTGTTTGCCGGGCACCGAGAATGTCGACTGTGGGGTGACTGTGCCATCCTCAATGGCAGCAGCGACACTGAACACTTTGGCCACCGAACCCGGCTCGTGAGCTTCTACTGCCGCGATGTTTCCCGCAGTGTGGGAATACGTACCGTCGTCATTGCGACGCACGTTGGACATCGCATAGATCTCGCCCGTCTGGGTGTGCATCACGATTGCGGTGCCGCTGCGCGCCAAGATGCGCTCCACTTGTTGCTGCAGGATGCCATCGACTTGAAACTGCAACGAGCGATGAATGGTGGTCACCAAGTTGACCCCACGAACTGCTGGCACATACTCGCTACCCGCCGAAGCAATGCTTTGGCCACGGCTGTTCACTTCGCGTTGAAGCTTGCCGTTCACACCTGTCAATACATCGTTGTATTGCTTTTCTAATCCGCCGATACCCAGGCCATCGAGGTCAGTGCGCCCGATGAGTGGTCGCAAACCCTCAGTGGTGAGCGCGCGTCCTTCTTCGCGATAGGTCGAGACCCCGGGCAGATTGAGATCAAGCACTGCCTGAGCAATCGCCGAATCCACTTGGCGAACCACATAGGTAAAGCTCGACGATTTATTTTGCAGACGACTTGCCAAATCCATCTCGGCTTCTGGCGTGAGTTGCAACACCATGCCGAGTGCTCGTGCGGTGGTCACCGGATCGGTGACTTCGCGTGGATCAGCGAAGATCGTCCGGGTCGGAATCGGGATTGCCAGCTCTGCCCCGTCACGGTCATAAATTGCACCACGCTCGGCGGAAATCACATTGAACTTCGTGCGCTGGTTCACACTCATCTCGCGATAGCCACCGGCCTTCCAGGTCTGGAGCACGACCACCCGCAGATACACCAGGCTCAACACCCCCAAGATGACTACGAACATCACCGAGATGCGTTTGCGCATGTCGCCAGCGTTCACGTTGTCGGTCATCTTGGTGACGCCATAGCTCGATATGGCACTGATCAGATCGCCAACCCCAACCGTGCGGCGCTGCCCACTGGTCACTCGCGGGCGGCGAATTGGTGCGGTATCACTCATGGCTGGTCCACCTCAACGGGCCGCATCTGGGCAATCGCACCCGCTGACGCCACACCTGGAGCAGGGTCGGCAAAGAGTGGGTTCATCTTTGCGGTGCTGATCATTACTTGCGCCACCACATCAGCCGGCACTTCTTTGAATTTCGTGCTCAAGCCTTGGTACATACCCAGCATCACTGCTTGTTCACGCAGGCGACTCGGCGAGAGCAACTCTGCTCGTTCCTGTCGCAGGTTGTTGTAATGCGCTTCGGCCATGCGTAAGTCTTTGGTCAGAGCATCAAGGCGAAGTTGCTGCTCGGCGATCGTGGCCTGAAAAATGACGACAGCAATAATGAAGGCCGAGATTGCCGTGACCACGAGCGTGGCACGCGAAACAGCGCGACGTCGGGGTGCTGGTTGTGGCACCAATCGCAGATGCGAATCGGTGCCCCGCTTGGGCCGCGGTGCCGGAGCATTGCTCGACGCGGGCAGGTCTTGACCCACTCGGGTGTGGCGGCGCGCTCGGGCGCGCGCCGTTGCCGACGCTGTCATGCGGCCACCTCACAACGTTCCATGACACGCAAACGCGCCGATGATGCGCGCGGGTTATGCGCTTGCTCTTCGGCACTCGGTTGTTTCGCCACCCGCACTTTTTGCCACGCACGGGGGGCCGTGCGCGACGGATGAGCAAATGGAGTGGCGATGTTGGGGCGCGTTGGGTCGGTTTCGGCATCGCGCATGACCTGTTTGACGATGCGATCTTCTCCGCTGTGATACGACAACACGGCAATGCGACCACCGGGCACGACCAACGACATAACGTCGCGCAGAGCGTTGGGCAAAATTTCCAGCTCAGCATTGACCTCGATGCGAATCGCCTGAAACGTTCGCTTGGCTGGGTGGCCACCCGTGCGACGAGTTGCTGCCGGTATGGCTGTGGTTACCACTGCAGCCAGTTGGCTGGTCGTAGTGATGGGGCGGGCTGCGACGATGGCTTGGGCGATGCGCTTGGCGAATCGTTCATCGGCATTACGTCGCAAAATGTCGGTGATTGTGTCGGCCGAGTATTCGTTCACCACATGCCAGGCCGACACACCTTCGGTTCGATCCATTCGCATATCGAGAGGGGCGTCGTTGCGGTACGAAAAACCACGCTCGGCTAGGTCGAGTTGGGGTGATGACACGCCCAGATCAAATAGGGCGCCCGACAATTGATGAATACCCAAACTGCGCAGCGCGTCGGTAGCGGTATCAAATCGAGCATGAACGGCGTTGAAACGCGTCGCGTCGGTGGCGGCGAGCGTTGCTTTGGCGTTGTTCGCGTGCTGAATTGCCATCATGTCTCGATCGATTCCCACCACCTGCAGACCTTGATGTCGACCAAGAATCGCCATTGCGTGTCCGGCCATCCCGAGCGTTGCATCAAGCAACACTCCGTGGGGAATGGATCCAAACAGTTCGACGATTTCGGCGAGCATCACTGGTTCGTGAGTCCCGCTCATCAGCAGCCTCCCGGCCAACATATGCCTCCGGGATTTCTCCCCGGATAGCGAAGACGGCAGCGGGCGGAGTTGGGGCTGTCCATCTTTGCTAACCGGGAGACTGCTGATGAGCGAAACTTCAACGCGACCAATGGTCAAGTCGAAGCGTTCCTCGGTGCTCCTTTCGTTCGTTGTGTTGAATCATGAAGCGCCACCCGCCATCTGGGCGGTACCGGCTTCGCTCACGCGTTGGTGACGCGTTGGATCCCAAATCTCACAGCGGTCAAACGAACCGCTGATGACAACTTTGGAATCCAGCGTGAGCCCGGCATACGCCCGCAATTTTTCGTCGATGTTGATGCGACCTTGGGCGTCAATCGTGACTTCCACTGCGCTGGCGGCCAGTGCACGCTGCTGAGTGCGATCCACTTCGCCCCGACGAACTTTTTCCATCATGTCGCTGGCCACTTGCTCGAATGCTTCGGCGGTGAGAATGTCAACACATTTGTCGGCGCCCAGCGCGAGATAACAACGTGGTTCAAGACGCGGGCGAAACGCGGCGGGTAATGCGACGCGACCTTTCGGGTCGAGTTGTCGTTCGTGTACACCTACGAACATGTCCCGTTACTCCCTCTCATCCGATTGCTCGGATCCCGTGGTGGGTTTCCCACCGACCCGCACCCTATCCCCCACTTCTCCCCACTGTCAACCACCCTGCCCCACGCAGCCCAACTGGGACCCACTCAGCACCCGGCTCGACCCACCCTGGACCCACCTTGGCCCCTGCCCGACTCCCCGTGCTGTGCCCCCGGCCTCAGCCGGGTTCACGGGGCGGGGGCCACAGCGTCGGTATCGTCGCGGGAGTGCAGATGCACCCCCACGCCCTGATTCCCCGCAACGCTGCAGCGGTGTCAGGCCAGTCGCTGGAGCGTGCCACCTTGCGTCGAGTCGGTGAATTCGCCCGCCCCTACGCCACGACCATCGCTATCTTCTTGGCCGCCATCATCGCGTCGGCCGTGGTGGCCTTGGTGCCGCCATTCGTTTTTCGGGCAATCATCGATACGGCGATTCCGACCGGCAACCGCAACCAAGTGTGGTGGCTGGCGTTATTGGCCGTTACTGCTGCGTTAGTGGAAGCAGCGCTTGCCATCGTGCAGCGTTGGGGGTCGGCCCAAATCGGTGAGGGCTTGATCTATGACCTGCGGGTTGCTCTCTTCACCAAGGTGCAGCGCATGCCCATTGCATTCTTCACCCGCACCCAGACCGGGTCGCTGATTAGTCGTCTGAATAATGACGTGATCGGGGCCCAAAGTGCGGTCACTTCCACTCTGGGCACCGCGGTAAGCAACTCCATTGTGTTGGTAACCACCGTGGCAGCGATGCTCACCCTCGAGTGGCGCCTCACGGTGTTGTCCCTGGTGGTGCTGCCGGCTTTCATCATTCCGGCACGCCGAGTTGGCAAGCGACTGCAAACCATCGCTGCCAGACAGATGGATCTCAACGCCCAGATGAACACCCAAATGCAAGAACGCTTCAACGTGGCAGGTGCGTTGCTGGTCAAGCTTTTTGGTCGCCACAAACAAGAAACTGATGCGTTCTCGGGCCGTGCCGCTGGTGTTCGCGACTCGGGGGTCTTGGCTGCAATGTACGGACGCGTATTTTTTGTGGCACTCGGTCTGGTCGGGGCGCTGGGTGCCGTAGCGGTCTATGGCATCGGCGCTCAACTCGTGGTCTCTGGCGACATCACTTCTGGCACGCTGGTGGCCCTGGCTGCACTCGTGGCCCGCGTATACATGCCACTCACCGCACTCAGCAATGCACGCGTCGAGCTGCTCACTTCGTTCGTAAGTTTTGACCGCGTATTTGAGGTGCTGGATGCACCGGTTGCCATCAGCGATCGCGCAGGTGCCTACGACTTGGTTGCACCCCAGGGTCGAATCGAGTTTGACCACGTCACGTTTCGCTATCCCCCTGCTGCATCTGTCTCGGTGCCTTCACTCGAAGCCCCTGGTGCACCAACCGGAGACCCTGATCGCGATGTGTTGCGCGATGTCTCACTCACCGTGGCGCCAGGGGAAACGGTCGCCATCGTCGGGCCTTCGGGTTCGGGCAAAACGACGTTGGCGTCGTTGATTCCGCGTCTTTACGACGCAACTGCCGGTGTCGTGCGCGTCGACGGCCACGATGTACGTGACTTGACCGCAGATTCACTGCATGCCGCAATCGGCGTGGTGTCGCAGGACCCTCACTTGTTTCATGAAAGCATCGAGTCCAACCTGCGTTACGCCCGGCCCACCGCCACCGACGCCGACATCGTTGCTGCCTGTGTTGGTGCGCGAATCCACGACACGATTGCTGCACTGCCAGACGGATACCAAACCGTCGTCGGCGAACGCGGCTACCGATTCTCGGGTGGCGAAAAACAGCGTTTGGCAATCGCCCGTTTGCTGCTCAAAAACCCGGTGCTCATGATTTTGGACGAGGCCACCAGCCATCTGGACAATGAAAATGAATCTCTCGTGCAGTCAGCATTGGATGAAGCAATGCGTGGTCGCACCGCCGTCGTCATTGCCCATCGCTTGTCGACGATCATCTCCGCAGACCGCATCTTGGTGGTGGAAGATGGCCGCATCGTTGAACAAGGTAACCACTCCGAGCTCATGGCACTCGAAGGTGCCTACGCCCGCCAAGTGCACGCTGGCGAAACCACCACAACACTGCGCTAGCCCAATTACATCAGTTGTCTCCGGGGCGACGGTCAGCCCAGCTTTGTCGCCAAAGCAGTGGCTGCTCGGTGGCCCGCGTCGTCGAGCGCATCGCCGACACCGCACGCATCGCGCAAGGTTGTCGGCACCGCCACCGCCAGTAACGACTCGTGCAATGCAATGTCGATAGCACGAAACAACGTGCACTGAAATCGGGCGGCATCCTTGGTGCGTCGTTGCGAAATGCCGACAACTTTTTTGCCAGACCCGCTCCCCGATTCGCTGCGTAGCACTTCGCCAGGGCCGACTGCGGCAAAACACACGCTGCGCTCCAGCGCACTAGCCGCCAACTTATTGCGGTGCACCCACCAGGAATGCGTTGCATCCACTTGTTGCAACACGTCGCACCACACTTCACCCACCCACCATGTGGCTCGCTCCACGTCGTCGTGCCATAGTGGATGTCCGCGTGGCACCGTCACGTCGATCCACACGTGATCATGTGGCTGCAAGATCACGATTCCGCCACCGCTACGCCGTCGCACCACGTCGAAACCCTGGTCGTTTGCGCGATCAACGTTCACGATGTCTTGGGCCTGCGTACTGCCAAGTACTACTGCGGCACGGGTGATCGCAAGCATTTCCACTCCTGCCAGCGCCGCGATCGGGCGATGGTGCAATGTTGCAACATCACCATCTATGCGACGCACGTTCGCCGCGTCGCTCATGAAGCGATGGACAGGTACTGCTTCCAGGCCTCCGGCACCTTTTGTACCGACACGGTGATCCACGCCAGATCACGCGGCAAGTGTGGCGTCTTAGCCAAAATCATCCCCGCTTCTTTGGGTGTGCGGTCGCGTTTGTGCAAGTTGCAGGTGCGACACGCTGCTGCCACGTTTTCCCAAGCGTGCTCGCCACCCCGCGACTTGGGCATCACATGATCAATGGAATCAGCCGGCCGACCGCAGTACTGACACTTGTAGCCGTCGCGTGCAAACACAGCACGACGTGACAACGCCGTGCGCCGACGAAACGGGGCTCGCACGACGTAATTGAGACGAATCACCAATGGTGCTCGCATCACCAATGTTTCGGCACGTACTTCGGTGCCGTCATCTTCGATGATCTCAGCTTTTTCAGACAGCACCAGACAGATTGCTCGTCGCGCCGAAACCACACTCAACGGCTCGAATGTTGCATTGAGGACGAGCGCGCTTCTCATGTCACTACGCCCTGGGTCTTTTTCTACTTTGATGGCGCCGATAGCCACGACACCACGCCAGGTAGGTCACCATGTCGTTGGCCGTAGGTCGGTGCATGGCATCACCGTACTGCGTCTCCATACGGAAGCGTAAGTACCGCGCGTCGGGTATCGGCAGGAACGGTGCCCGATGCCACCAGCCGTTTGGTGCCAACCGAAAAATCTGACCTACTGCCGTTGACCACAGCCCTGGTCGCCGAGCGACTGCCGTAGCTGCTTTGAACCACGATGACTTCATGGCGCTGCTCAGTTCGGTTTTGGTTCTTTCGGCAGGCCAAGCACCATTTCACCGATGATGTTGCGCTGAATCTGTGACGAGCCTGCGTAAATCGTTCCGGCTCGTGCATTTAGAAACGTCATGGCCCAACTCATGCTCGAGTTTGCAGCACCAGGGTCGTCGGTTTGAAATGCCGTGCTTGGCTTGCGTCCGACGGGAATCATTGCATCCATCCCCATGATGTCGATTGCCAGTTCCGTTGACTTGGTGTGATACTCGCTCCAGTAGAGCTTTGACACCGCGCCATCGGGGCCAGGGTGATGGCCTGCCAAAAACTTGGTCAGCGTGCGCCGCCCGAGATACTTCATGATCTGCACCTTCGTGTAGCACCACGCCAGTCGCTGACGGATTCGTGGATCGTTGACGACACCACGCTCGGTGGCAAGCGCAACGAGACGGTCGAACTCGGCTTCGTATCGGATTGGCCCGGTGGCTGCGGCTTCGCCGCGTTCAAAACCCAACAGCGCCATCGCAATAGCCCAACCGTTGTTGACACCACCAACCACGTTGTCTTTCGGCACGCGCACGTCGGTGTAGAACACCTCGTTGAACTCGCTCTCGCCCGAAATCATCTTGATCGGACGCACCTCGATGCCGGGTTGACGCATGTCAACGAGCATGAACGAAATACCCTTGTGCTTGGCCACCGTCGCGTCGGTGCGCGCCAACGTAAAGATGTGAGTGGCGAGATGCCCGGCTGAGGTCCAGATTTTTTGACCGTTCAGCACCCATTCATCGCCGTCCAATTCGGCCTTCAGACCGACGTTGCTCAAGTCGCTACCAGCATTTGGTTCGCTATAGCCCTGGCACCAGATGTCGTCACCGGCAATGATGCGCGGCAAGTAGTAACGCTTTTGTTCTTCGCTGCCGAACAGCAAAAGTGTGTTGCCCAACATCTGGATACCGAACACATCGTTCATCGCCCCGGTCGGCACCCCGGCGCGGGCGAACTCTTCAGCGACAATCACTTGTTCGAGTGCCGACAATCCGCCGCCACCGTAGGCCGCAGGCCAACCCGGTGCCAGATAGCCGCTTTGGGCGAGATGCACTCGCCACTGAGCGATAAAAGTTTCGAGTTCCTGGCCGTCGAGGCCACCGATGCCCTTCCAGCTGGCAGGTAATTTTTCGGCGAGAAAGGCCTGTACCTTTTCGCGGTAGGCCTCGGCTTCAGGGGTATAGGTCGGACGCATATCGCCGACGCTAGTTGAGCGCCCCAATCACGTCAGCACCGAGCCCGCTACGCCAATTTGCGTCGGGCAATTGCTGCAGCGCCCACGAGTGGCGCATCGCCACCCAGGCCTGCAGGCAACAGCCGGACGCCGCGGGCAAAATCGATGGCGGCATATCGATCTGCTTCGGATTGCGCGGCACGAAAAAATGGTTCGCCAAAACCCAGGGCCACCGAGCCACCGATGACTGCCAAGCGCAGGTCCAACAGCGCAGCCACTGATGCCACTGCCCGACCGACATACATGCCGGTCTGCTCAACGACATGGGCGGGTGCATCGGCCGCTTGTTGGCCAGTCATTTCAGCGATGGCCGTGCCAGATGCGACGGCTTCAAGACAACCGCGTGCCCCGCACTTACACAGCCGACCATTGGGCACCACACAGATATGGCCGATATGGCCGGCGTTGCCACTGTCGCCATCAAGCAGCCTGCCGTCGGCGATGATGCCCCCACCCACCCCAGTAGACACCACCATGCCGATGACATCACGGCATCCCACTGCTGACCCACACCAGGTTTCGCCGAGCACGACTGCTTTAGCGTCGTTGTCAACGAACGTTGCCAGACCGGTGAGTTCAGCCAACGATGATCGCAACGCAAAGTTGCGCCACGACGGAATGCTCAGTGTCGACACCTTGTCGCCGTTGTCAGACATCGGCCCACCCGCGCCGACACCGCAAGCAATCAACTGCAGGTGTGCTGCGTCGGCTGTTACTCGACCAACCAACCCGGAAAGGGCGTCCCACACTTGCGTCGGGGGTGTTGCGCAGCGTTCTTGGGCAAGCACTCGCCCATCGAGCGACACCACACCGCACGACAACTTGGTTCCGCCGATATCCACGGCCAAATAGGCACGCTCGGCGGTCATGACGAGATGTTTACTGGTCGCGGCCCATCTTGTCGCGCATTTGTTTGGCGTTTTCGCGTGTGGTGCGCAACATGGTGGCGAAGTCGCTCAGACCCACCTTGCCTACGGCACGCAGTTCGCGTTCGATAACCAGCACACAGCCAAGCATGAGCGCAAAGCCAGCGAAGCCCGCTGCAAAATGAATTTGCAAACCAACGAACACCAACGCCAACGACGCCACTGCCCCAAGGGCAGCCAAGCGCACTTTTTTTACTGCGGGTCGGTACAAGCCCGATGGCGACACTGCTTGAGCGAAACGCTCGTCGCTTTCTAGTTGCGCTTCGATCTGGCGGAGAATCTGTTGTTCATTGTCTGACAACGGCACGTTACGCACCTCGTGGGGCTAGGGCGTCAAACTTCATGAGACCTAAACATTAGTAGCGCCGTGTGATGTTGTCACCCCCTGCGTGGGCCCCATGGTGTGCTTTGGGTCTCGTCAGAAACGCCCGTGGTTATGGCGCTATCGCCGAACTTTTCTCGAATCTGGTCAATGGCCAGTGATGCCGTACGCCACTCCGATTCCGCAATTTTTTCGGGCTCGTCAAACAGGCTCAACTGGGTTTCGGGCAGCCCAAAATTTCGCACGCTCACCCCCGCCAACCGGATGCCTTCGTGGACTTCTACATCCTCGAGCAGATCATCGATGATGGCGATGATTGCCTGGCTCGTGTCGACTGGTGGCTCAACGGTACGCGAACGCGACATGTTGCGTAAGTCGCCGTAACGAATCTTGAGTGTGACCGTGAGTGCAGCCAGCCCCTGCTCACGACAGCGCCGTGCCACGGTGTCTGCCATCTGCAACAAATGTCGCCGTAGTTCAAGCGGGTCGGTCACATCGTCACCAAAGGTTTCTTCACTGCCGATGGACTTGGCCTCGCGGTCAGGCTCGACATCGCGGTCATCGAGTGCATTGCTCAGCTCAAACAAATGCTCGGCCTGGTTGGCACCCACTGCCAACGCAAGAAGGCGCGGTTCGCATGCCGCGATATCACCGACGGTCTTCATCCCAACGCTGTGCAACTTTTCGAGTGTGACCGGCCCGACACCCCAGAGCATTCCGACATCCAGCGGATGCAAAAACTCAAGCTCGGCACCTGGCGCAACCTCGAACACTCCGGGGCCAGGGTTGATTCGTTCGCGCGTGGCCCGTGGCTTGGCAAATTCTGTTGCCAGTTTGGCGATGAACTTGTTCGTAGCAATTCCAACACTGCACGCCAAACCAACCTGTGTGCGCACCGCCTCGCGCACTTGTTGTGCCACGGTATGAGCATCACCGAAGATTCGCTGAGCGCCCGTGACGTCAAGAAATGCTTCATCAAGCGACAAGCCTTCGACTAATGGCGTGTACTGGCGAAACACGTCAAACACTTGTGCGCTGATCTCGCTGTAGAAGTCGTGGTCACCGTCCAAAAACACTGCATGGTTGCACAACCGATGGGCGTGCGCTGAAGCCATCGCCGAGCGCACACCGAATTGCCGCGCTTCGTATGACGCAGCTGCCACCACGCCACGTTTTGCCGAGCCACCCACCACGACGGGCTTGCCGACCAGCTCGGGTCGCCGCAACAACTCACACGCCACAAAGAAAGCGTTCATATCCACGTGC
This sequence comes from Actinomycetota bacterium, assembly GCA_005800965.1. GTDB lineage: Bacteria > Actinomycetota > Acidimicrobiia > Acidimicrobiales > Ilumatobacteraceae > F1-60-MAGs027. The sequence goes on from SYEA01000048.1 coordinate 24,302, forward strand.
AAGATTCGCCGCGGGCTGCCGTTTGCTCCTGGCGTGACGGGTGACCGTTGAGGTGTCACCGACATGAGGGCAACGCTAGTAATACCGTATGAGGGCGATGAACGACCGACCACTTTCTGCTTTGCCATCGCGTGCAGCACGCACCGTTGCCTTCGGCGCAATCGTGGTGTCGGGCTTCGCTGGCGGCACCATCGGTTATGCGCTCGTTGATGTGCAGTGTGACGGTGTCTGTGCAACATCTTCGGGTGTGGCGATGTTGATTGGCGCAACAAGTTTTGCTGCAGGCATCGCAGTGGTAGCCGTGCTTGGGCTACGAGCAATGGGTGAATGGCGCGAGCGCGGCGACCAGCAAGTGCAATAAGTTGAACGAGCCGCCGATGACTGCCGACCTATTGACCCTGGCGCAAAGCCTTGCCCGCCGAGCCGGCACCCAGGCCCGCATCGGGCGCAGCCAAGGGATGCAGGTCGTGGGCACCAAGCTCACCAACACCGACATGGTGACCAAGTTCGATCGCGAAGCCGAGGCGATGATCATTGCCGGGTTGCGTGCTGCACGACCAGACGACTCGATTGTCGGCGAAGAAGGCGGCGGCCACCGCGGCACAAGCGGAGTCGAGTGGCATGTCGACCCCATCGATGGAACCACGAGCTTTATGTATGGGCTGCCAACGTGGTGCGTGTCGATCGGCGCGCAAGATTCTGACGGTGCACTCGTTGGCGCCGTGTTTCTGCCCGACCTCGACGAAATGTTCGCCGCCCGACGCGGCCACGGTGCCACGCTCAACGACGCCCCGCTGCACTGTTCAGGTTTGTCTGACGTAAGCAAGGCACTAGTGGCAACCGGATTTAGTTACACCCCCGCCCAGCGCACGGTGCAGTCGCGCCGCTTGACCGAATTCATCCATCGCATTCGTGATGTGCGGCGCATGGGTGCTGCCGCAATTGATATCTGCTTCGTGGCTTGTGGGCGCCTCGACGCCTACTTCGAAGAAAACCTGCACTCTTGGGACATCCTTGCTGCTGAACTCATCGCCCGCGAGGCTGGTGCGCGCGGCGGCGATTTCAGTGGCGGCCCGCTGCGCCCACCCGAAGTGCTGGTCGCGACCCCAGGTGTGTTTGATGCACTCTCGGCAATGCTGGTGGATGCTGCACGCAAACACCCACACGCCTGACTAGCCACTACCTTGGGGCGTCGTGGGCACGCGCATTCTGACTGTCGAAGACGACGAACGAATTCGTGCTTCAGTGCGCTTGGCGCTCGAAGACGAGGGTTGGACGGTCGACGAGGCTGCGACCGGCGAAGACGCAGTCGAGTTATTTGTCGCCAACCCTGCAGATGTGGTGTTGATCGACATCATGTTGCCGGGCATCGACGGTTTCGAGTTGTGTCGGCGAATCCGCGCCAAAAGCAGCGTGCCCATTGTGATGGTCACAGCGCGAAGCGACACCCACGACGTGGTCGCTGGGCTCGAAGCCGGCGCCGACGATTACCTCACCAAACCGTTCGCCCCCAAAGAACTCTCGGCGCGCATTCGCGCCCTCCTGCGCCGCATCCGCCCGGCAGATCACGTGCATTCGACCCTCACCTTCGGCGATTTGGTGATTATTCCCGAAGAAGGACGTGTCACGGTGCGTGGCGACGAGGTGCTGGTGACCAAAACCGAGTTCCGGCTGCTCTGCGTACTTGCCGAGAACCCAAGCGGTGTGTTCAGCCGAGAGCAACTATTGGAAAAGGTCTGGGACTACGACTACTTCGGCGACGGACGTTTAGTGGATGTGCACGTGCGGCGCCTGCGCTTGAAGATTGAACTCGACCCAGCGAACCCTCGTCACGTGGTCACCGTGCGCGGCCTCGGCTATCGCTTGCAGTCGTGACCAGCCCGATTCATCCATCGCGGCCATCACCTCTTGATTCGCTGCGCGCTTTCGTGCGTCGCCGTCGACCACGGCGCATGGGGGTTCGGTCGCGAATTCTGGCCACGTTCGTCGTCGGCTCACTGTTGTTGTCAGGCGTGCTGTTTTTTCTCACCTTCACACTCACTCGCACGAACCTGCGGGAGCAAGAGGGCGAACTGGGTTTGAGCAACGATCTCATCAACGAGACCCTCAACAGCGTGCGAGCATCATTGATTTTGGCAACAATCATCACGGTGCTCGTCGGGTTGATGCTCGGCATTGTGTCGAGCGAGCGAGTGGTGCGTCCGCTGGCTGGCGCCGCCAACGCCGCACGTGCCATCGCCGATGGCCGACTTGACACACGACTCGAGCCCACTGACGACCCGGATCTCAACGCCCTCACCGAATCGTTCAACGACATGGTGGCTCGTTTGCAGGATCGCGTCGAGCGTGACGCGCGGTTTGCATCAGACGTGAGCCACGAGTTACGTTCACCATTGATGACCTTGGCTGCGTCAGTAGAGGTGATGGTGTCGCGGCGCGACGAACTGCCCGAGCGCGGGCAGGCCGCCCTCGACTTGTTGGTTGCCGATGTGGCTCGGTTCAGCAGTCTCGTTGAAGACCTCTTGGAGATCTCCCGCTACGACGCTGGCGCAGTGCGAATCATGCGCGATCAGTTGCGCGTCGCAGAGTTTGTCGAACAAGCCGTGCGCGCGAGCACACTCGCCCGCTCGCCGATTCACATCGACCAACGCTGCACAACCACCACATTGAGCGGTGACCGCCGCCGCCTGGCTCGCGTCGTAGCCAATCTCATCGACAACGCTCGTTTGCACGGTGGCGGCAGTGCTTCAGTGCATGTCTGCCCGGCTGCCGATTCAAACTCCCACGTGTGGATTGTCGTCGAGGACGCCGGCGAAGGCGTCGTAGACACCGATACTGATCGAATTTTCGAACGTTTTTCGCGCGGTGTGGGCGCCAGCAAACGCGGCGCATCGGAGGGTGCTGGGCTCGGGCTCGCCCTCGTGCGCGAGCACGTGCGACTGCATGGAGGACGCGTGTGGGCAGAGTCGCGCCGTGACGGTGAGTCGGGTGCGCGTTTCATCGTCGAATTGGTCTGCGAGACCGCCGCGCCATGACACTTAGACCATGACGACTAGACCATGACGACTAGACCATGACGACTAGACCATGACGACTAGACCATGACGACTAGACCATGACGACTAGACCATGACAGCCGGCGCAACTTCCGCAGGTGTAGTGCTGGCCATTGACGCAGGCACCACGGGCGTGCGCACCCGTGCGGTGTTCGCCGATGCGCGACCCTCGATCGCCGACTATCGCGAGTTCACCCAGCACTACCCACGACCAGGCTGGGTCGAACACGACGCCGAAGAAATTTGGCAGGCAGTGCGCGCCACTATGCAATCAGTGTGTGCGCAAATCAACGAGCCGATTGCCGCGATTGGTATCACCAATCAACGTGAAACCGTGGTGGCCTTCAACCGCCGTACGGGTGAGCCGCTCCATCGTGCGATTGTCTGGCAGGACCGCCGCACGGCTGCCCGCTGCGACATGCTCACCGACCAGTTGTCGGTCGTTCGTTCAACAACGGGATTGGTACTTGATCCATATTTTTCAGGTTCAAAAATGGAGTGGTTGTTGCACAACACCGAGATTGGTAGCAACCCTGATTTGGCTTTTGCCACGATTGACGCATTTCTCATCCACCGCCTCACCGGCGGTGCGGCGTTTGCCACTGATGTTTCCAATGCGTCACGCACCATGCTGTTTGACATCCGCGCCTTGCGCTGGAGCCCAGAGATGTGTGCAATGTTCGGTGTCAACATCGATTCGCTACCGCAGGTTGTGCCGTCTAGCGCACGCATCGGGGTGACTGTTGGTGACGGTGCGATTCCGGCGGGTGTGGCAATTAGTGGTGTTGCCGGCGACCAACAGGCAGCACTTTTCGGTCAAGCGTGCTTTGCAGTAGGCAGCGCCAAGAACACGTATGGCACCGGCAGTTTCGTGCTGCTAAATGTTGGCACCTCGTGCCCTGCCCCTACCTCGGGCATGCTCACCACCGTTGCCTGGCAACTCGGCAGCGAGCCGGCGGTGTACGCACTTGAAGGAGCCATCTTTGTGACCGGTGCAGCAGTGCAATGGTTGCGCGACGGCCTCGACATCATTTCTGCGGCAAGTGAGCTTGGCCCGTTAGCAGAGTCCGTTGCCGACACGGGCGGAGTCGTGCTCGTGCCCGCATTCACCGGGCTGGGTAGCCCCTGGTGGGACCCATATGCGCGCGGTGCAATCTTGGGCATTACACGCGGCACCACACGGGCCCACATCGCTCGCGCCGTGGTGGAGTCGATGGTGTTTCAAACTCGCGACGTGATCGACGCCATGACTCGTGCTTCTGGCGTGGCGATTCGAGATTTGCGAGTCGACGGCGGCGCGGCAGTCATGAACCTGATGCTGCAAATGCAAGCTGACCAGCTTGATGTCGACGTGTTGCGGCCAACCGAGTTGGAAACCACGGCCATGGGTGCGGCATATCTTGCCGGGCTGGCCGAGGGTGTTTGGGGTTCAACTGATGACATCGCAGCACGATGGGTGCTCGAGCGCCGATTTACACCGAGCGCTGAAAGCGGCACCGGTAAGAGCACCGCCGCAGACCGCGACGAAGCGCATGCGTTGTGGCTGCGTGGTGTCGAGCGGTCACGCGGCTGGGTGAGTTAACGCCCGGTCACTTCGAACATGGCCACCATCAAACTGCCCAGCCCAACAAAGAGCGAGAGCCCCGTGACGATGATGGTCGAGCGAAGGTTGCCAAGGCGTCGCACCTCTTCCTGCAGCGACTCCACACGCTGACTCAGCGCATCAATCCTGGCGTCCAAGCGCGCGCCAAGCGCATCGATTTGGGCATCCACACGCTGACTCAGCGCATCGATCTTGGTGTCTAAGCGTGCACCAAGCGCATCGATTTTTGCATCCAAGCGTGCACCAAGTGCATCGATCTTGGAGTCCAGCCGACGCTCTGTCGCTTCAAGATCAGACTTGCGCACCAAGTCCCCCCATCCACTCGGCGGAAGAAAATCAATCAACTCATCGGCCACGTCGACACCGATGACTTTTTCCAAAGACCGATGGAGCCGTAGCCGCTTGGCGTCGGGCGAAGGGGTGGATTCTGTCGTTTCGTGGGTGTCCATATCTACATGTGTGCCTGGCTGCCCAATAATCGGTAAGCAATTTTGGGGCGGCCACGGCATCGCACCATAGACCTCTCACGAACATTGTCAAGTCATTGACCCCATCCAACTCTGCTCGGCCCTAGCGGCCGGCGGCCTACAACTTTGGCAAGCCGTGATCAAGGTTGCGCACTGCCTGATGAATGCGCTGCTCGTTTTCAATCAGAGCGAACCGCACGAAGCCCTCGCCGCCTGGCCCAAAGCCTGAACCTGGCGAGAGTGCCACATTGCATTCAGTCACGAGATGTGAACAGAACTCCACAGCGTTCATTTCGCGATAGGGCTCGGGAATCGGCGCCCACACAAACATCGAACCGCGTGGTGACGGAATCGACCAACCGATGCGATCGAGTCCATCAATGAGCGCGTCACGACGCGACTCGTACGTCTTGCACACTTCGACAGGAAAGTCATGGGCTTCGTTCAATGTGACCGTGGCGGCAATCTGAATCGGCTGAAACGAGCCGTAGTCGAGATACGACTTCAGTTTCACCAATGCCTGCACGACCTCGGTGTTGCCGACGAGGAACGCGCATCGCCAGCCGGCCATCGAATACCCCTTGGTCATCGAATACAGCTCAACGGCGCAATCCAATGCGCCGTCTGCCTGCAAAATCGATGGCGGCTCGTAGCCGTTGAACCCCATATCGGCGTAGGCAAAATCGTGTACCACGATCATCTCTCGCTCACGACAAAAATCGACGACGCGTTGCATGAACGACAAATCCACGGTGGCGCCGGTCGGGTTATGTGGAAACGAAATCACCAAGACACGTGGCTTGGGCCAACCCACTTCCCATGCCTTTTGCAATGAGTCAAAGAATTCATCCTGATATTCAACATCGACATCGGTGGCCGAAAGCAACCGCCTCTGGCTGCGCATCGGAATCTGTCGCAGGTCGGCTCCCGCAAATAGCGGTCCGAAAATGTGAATTGGATAACTGGGGCTCGGCACGATGGCTGCATCCCCGGATTCGAGCAACACCCACATCAGGTGGCTGAAGCCTTCTTTTGATCCGATCGTGTTGGTGATCTGCAGTTCAGGATCGAGTGTTACGCCAAACTTGCGCAGATACATGCCAGCGACGGCCTCGCGCAATTTAGGCAAGCCGCGGGACAGCGAGTACCGGTGATTTTTCGGGTTATGGGCCGCTTCCACGAGTTTTTCCACCGCGATTTCGGGCGACGGAATATCGGGATTACCGAAACCGAGGTCGATTACATCGTCACCCTCACGACGCGCTGTGATCTTCAGGTTGTTGATGATGGTGAACACATACGGCGGCAGGCTGCTGATGCGTCGAAAATCCATGGCGTAATCCTAAACACCGAACTGCGGTAACAACGCCGCACCGATCGCCCCGGCGTACTCACCCAATTGGGCCAGACGCAAAGCAGGATGAGTGCGCTGCTCGGGCGAATACAGCGTGTCAGCAAACCACCGCTGCACCATCGGCATCACGATGTCACCGGCACCCGAAACTCCGCCACCAATCACGATGACATCCGGATCGCTCAAGTTGGTGAGGTTTGACAGCCCGACTGCCACCCATTGGGCATACGACTCGAGCACTGTCATCGCAGCTGTATCACCCGTGCGGGCCCGCGCAATCACGTCTTCGCCGGGCTCACCACCAGCCAACATGCGCAGGCCGCGGCCCGAGGCATACACCTCCCAGCAACCGCTGCGACCACATGTGCACTGCGGGCCTTGCGGGTGCACCATCATGTGGCCGATTTCGCCGGCGAAACCGTTGACCCCACGCTGCACGACGCCATTCAACACATGCCCACCACCGATACCGGTGCCGAGCGTGACCATCCACATGTTTCGTGCGCCGCGGCCGGCACCGTATCGCCACTCCGCCAAGGCAGCCGCGTTGCCGTCGTTGTCTACATATACGCGTCGCCCAAGTCGCGCAGACAAGTCGGGCCCCACTGCAACATCAACCGAGCCCACGATGTTCGGCGATGCGCGCATTACCCCGTGCAACGTGATGAGCCCAGGTATGCCAACGCCAATCGTTGCGACCTCACCTAACTCGCCAGCCACATTGGCGAGAGTGTCGACTAGTGCCGACGCATGCGGCGTTGCGTACCGCACTTGAGCGAGGAGGTCTTGCTCGCCGTTGACATCACGATCAATGTCGATAACCACGCCGAGACACTTGGTGCCCCCAACGTCGATTCCCGCGACGCGGGTCACGACTCAGCGCGAATTTTCAATTCTTTCAAAGTGTGCAGGATGCGCACTTCGGCACGACGCTTAACGAAACCTGGTAGCGGCACGATGAGCTCAATCTTGAGTGAATACGTGATGTCGGTGCCATTGCCCTCGGGCACGAAGGTGTAAGCCCCGTCGATTACCCGCATGATGTCACCATCAACGAGCGACCACGAAATACGCTCCGGTGCCTGCGAGTAGTCGTAGGCCAACGTGTAATGAGTGCTGCGACCGAGGGCACTGGCGCGATATTCGACTTTGACCGCACGACCCGTGGCATCGCGCTCAAGCACATTGGCTTCTTTTACGTCACGAGCCCATTCGGGGTAACGCTCGAAATCCACTGCAATATCAAAACAATGCGCCGGGTTGGCCGCAACGTGTTCGGTTTCGGTTGCCTGGTCAATCACGCTCGCAAGGCTAGTTGACGCTTCCCAGCCGACAAGGTCGGGTCAAGATTGCAGCATGGCGGTGAGCCGAGCCACTAGCACCGAGTAGTCGAACTCGCCCACCGCACGAGCCCGTGCCGCCATGCCCATCGAAGTGCGTGTCGCTGAATCCCCCAGCAAGGCCGATAGCCGTGCCGCAATATCGTCAACGTTGCGCGGGTTACGCACTACATAACCCGTGCTGCCGTCGACCACTGCTTCGGCTGCCCCGCCACTGTCGCCAGCAATCTGTGGCACCGCACAAGCAGCAGCTTCAGCAAACACGATGCCAAATCCTTCTTGCTCCAGCCCACCCCAACGATTACGACACAGCATCATGAACGCGTCGGCACAGCCATACAGGCCAGGGAGGTCAGCATCGCTCACACGACCGAGCAGTCGCACCGGTGCGCGCAGCTCATCGATGATGCTTTGCAGACGATCATGATCGCGACCCGTGCCACCAATCAGCATGGTGATGCCGTCAAGATTACGAGCCACTTGGGCCACTGCCCGAATCGCAACGTCAAAACCTTTGCGGGGCACCAAACGACTCACCCCCACCACCAGTGGTGCATGTGCTGCCACGCCGAACTTTTCTCGGGCTGCGCGTCGCCCAGAGTCATCGAGCGGCACAAAGCGTTGAGTGTCGACCCCAGGTGGAATCTGCACCACATCCAGCGCACCGCGCTTGCCACCCTGCTTACCACCCCACACACCACCTGCTGCCCGCACTGCTTCGCTGGCTGGGTAACTCCCCGATGCGAACACGTGCGTTGCACCACGCAGCACATGGGCAAGCGCTTGGCGTGAGGCCGGCAGACGGCCAGGCACCGAGATCTCTGCGCCATGCACCATCACGCTGTAGGGCAGCGATAACGACCGCCCCACCAACCCCAGCGGCAACGCCGGGTCAACTACCACGTGTTCGGCACCAAAGTCGCGCGCCAAGCGTTCGATGCGTCGCACCATCATCGGGTGCGGCAACAGCACAGGCTCGCGGGTGCGCTCGATACGAAATGCTTGGCGTGCATCGAACTCTGCTGCATCTGCATGAGGGCTAGTGAGTACGGCAAATGAACTTGGGTCAAGCCGGCGCCACAACTCCCACAGCATGTTCTGGATACCACCTACTTTTGGTGGAAAGTCGTTGGTAACCAGCAGATGCTTCATACGCACTTACCATCGTGGCACGCGCCGACAAGACAGTTAGTCAATGACACGTCAGTTGATGAGCAGGTCACGGCGGCCAAGTTTGACAGCGGCCCATTGCGCATGTTCGCGCAACAAGTCATCGTCGCCATGCAGGTGACGCACGAGTGCCAGGGCCACCTCGTCATCCTCTCCGGCACCACTATTGCCCAAGATAACGAGCGCGTTACGTCGCACCCAACGCGGATTGCGGTCTGCCACATACCACCTGCCGACGATGCTCATCACTTCATCGTCGGGTGCGGTGAGTAGTTCGAGGGCGTCGACCACACTGCGTTCGTCGCCAGCACTGCGGTCGATTGCGCCACGGCGACTCGGTGGGCACACCTCTTGACACTCATCACATCCATATAGACGTGTGCCGAGTGCGTCTCGGTAGCGCAAGTCGACTACTCCAGGTTTTTGGATGAGCCACGCCAGACACTTTCGTGCATCCACCACACCCGGTTCAACAATTGCACCTGTGGGGCAGGCGTCGATACAGCGGGTGCAAGCACCACAACCGTCGGCAACCACCCGCTCGGTGTGTTGCAATTCTGCGGTGGTTACTACGCACCCCAACACAAACCAACTTCCCAATCCTTCAACCAACAAATTTGCATTCTTGCCAAACCAACCGAGACCAGCCCGATATGCAACTTCTCGGTCAACGATGGAGTTGTCGTCAGCAAACACCGTGGCTCGGTGACCATCTTGGTGCAGCCGTTTGGCTGCAACACGTAACGCATCACGCAACGGCGCATAGTGGTCTCGCCACGCGTAACGCGCGACGGTTCCAGCGACTACGGAATCGTTGGTAATGCCGCCATTGCTCACTGCTTGATCGTTGACGAAATACGACCGGGCCGCCACGATGATGCTGCGCGCACCAGGCACCGCCATGGTTGGCGTGGTCGAACGCTGTGGATTGCGAAACGTGAACTGCATGTCGTCGGCCATCCCCGATGCAATGCGTGCTTCAATTGCTGCTCGTGCTCGCGTCAATGGCTCGGCAGTCGTGACACCCACTCGGTCGGCCCCCGCTTCACGCACGAGGCGCAACAACTCGTCGGTGTAGTCGTCTTGCACCGTTCTAGAGGCTACGCAACCACACGCATTGCAACGCTGCGGTTGGTCAGGCGCTGCGTTGGTGGCGCAAGCCTGGGGTGAGCCCGGCCTTGGCGAGTGCAGCCAAGGTACGCAGCTCTTCATAGTCAAAAATCACAGCCTCGGGCTCGCCACACAACATTGGCACGATGCAATCGTGACACGCCGCCGAGTCGCGCACCACACAGGTGTCGCACGAAATGACGATGCTCACCGTCCGCGGGTCGTCAGACGAAATGCTCGTGGCTGAATTCGGCGCTACTTGGGGGTTGTCTTGCATGTTTCCACCGTGACCAAGGGGTGTATTGCAGATAGCACACCCCTTCGGCACACTTGCAGTCGTGGATATTCCCATTATTGACATTCTCGACGAAGAGTCGATGCCGTGCGACTACTGCGGCGCAACGGTGCAGTTCTTTGACGACGACTTTGCTCTCTGCCCAGAATGTGGCAGCGAGTTCTGGAATATGGATTACACAGGCGACGGTCTTGGTGACCCGCCAAGCACCCTTTATGGAGACCCGCCAAGCACCATTGCTTAACAAAACATCACACTTGGCTGCGCGGTGTGCGTAACCATGCCATGACCACATCAACACCCACCACCTCAGTAAGTAGCGATCTGCTCCCCACCGTGCGTAACCTCGACGAAGCGCGCAACATCTGTCACGAGTTCTCCAGCGTGCTCACCGTCGGGCCACGGCGTGGCGAAGTCTCCGACTTTGCGCACCCCGACCACGAGATCGTCACGTTCGACGACATCACTTCATCGTTCGGCGGATACCAGGCTCCGACCTTTGAGCAGGTGAAACACATCGTCGAGTGGGGTGCAGGGCGCAGCAATCTGCTCGTGCACTGTCATGCCGGAATGTCTCGATCGACTTCATCCGCCTGGGGCATCGCAATCGCCAACGGGTTCGACCCACAAAACGCCTACGACTTGTTGTACCAAAATCACCCGGTTGAGCAGTATCGCAACGTGCGGATTGCGGTCGACCACAAGGCGGTTACAACAAAACGTGCATTCATCCCTAATGAGCTCGTGCTTAAACATCTCGAGAAACTCTTCGGATTTCGAAGCAGCAGTTTGCGCAGAATCGCAGCAGCCGGCGACAATTACCTCGGCTGAGTTCTAGCCGCCGACGCGAATCGACACCATTTGGCTGGGCACTTCGCCCACGCGCGCGACGCCTTCGTCGGAGATTTCCAAAATATCGCCATCGCGGCTGAGTAACACCTTGTGCTCAGGTACTCCCATCGCCATCGCATTGCGGGCATTGGCATGCAACATTCGATACTCGCCATGAATAGGTAGCAGGTATTCGGGCTCGGTCAAACTGATGTAAGTGCGCAATTCGCCTTCTTGGGCGTGTCCTGTGGCGTGCACGTCGGCAATCCCGTTGTGCACGATCTTGACACCTTGTCGAAGCAAACCCTCCACCACCTCGTTCACGCTCGACTCGTTACCAGGAATCGTGTCTGACGAATAGATGATCGTGTCCTCGGGCCCCACATTGAACCATCGGTCACTGCCCCGCGCCAATTGCGCCAGCACCGACTGCGACTCGCCTTGTGATCCGGTGGCGATGATGCAGATCTCATCCGGCCGGCAATCTTCAATTGCTTCTTGTTCGCCTAGATCTTGTTCGCTGATGCTCAGCAAACCCATGTTGCGGGCCAGACGAATGTTGTTCATCATGGTTCGACCAAGTGGCACCACCAAACGACCCTCACCCACAGCGGCATCTGCGATCTGCTGAATGCGGTGAATGTGGCTCGCAAACGCTGTGACGGTGATGCGTTGTCGCCGATGCTCGACAAACATCGATCGCAACGTTTTACCGATGTGGCTTTCTGATTGCGAATAGCCCGGCTCTTCGGCGTTGGTCGAGTCGAGCATCAACAATCGAATGCCCTCGTTGGAAGCCAGCGACCCGAGCCGTGCCAAGTCGGTGCGTCGTTCATCCACCGGGCTGAGATCAATTTTAAAATCACCCGAGTGCAGCACCACACCCTGCGGGGTATGCAGCGCCACTGCAAAGGTTTGGGGCATCGAATGCGTTACGGGAATGAACTCCACATCAAACGGCCCGATTCGCCGGCGCTCACCATCACCAACTTTGACCAACGTTGCCCGCTGGCCAACATTGGCATTGGTGACCTTGTTCTTCAGCAGTGCCAGGGTGAACTCTGAGCCATAAATGGTGAGCGACATCTCGCGCAACAGATAAGGAATCGCACCAAGGTGGTCTTCGTGACCATGCGTGAGCACGATGCCCTCGAGCCGCTCGCGGTTTTGGCGCAGCCACGTGAAGTCGGGCAGATACACCTTCGTGATTTCGCCGCCACCGCCTGGAAACATCTGCCCGCAGTCGATGAGCAAGATGCGCTCATCGTGTTCGATCGCCATGCAGTTGCGACCCACACCACCGAGGCCACCGAGAATTACGACACGAACGGCTTTGGCCACCGCCTGACTGTACTGTCAGCCGCCAATCAACAGCGTGCTGAGGATCGTGCTCTAGCTCGCTCGCTCACTAACGACTGGCCCGTTCACATCGATACGTAGGTGATGGCCGACTCCACCACTCGGCAGTGCACTCAGCACCTCCGACACCCGTAGCGGGTCAACCATGCAAGCCATCGTCGGGCCCGAACCCGACAACCATGATGCATACGCCCCCGCCTCGACAGCAGCGCGCATCGCCCGTTTGGTCTCGGGAACAATCGCCAACCGCACGTTCTGGTGCAAACGATCTTGGGCTGCTTCGGCAAGCGCCCCAAAATCACCGGTGGCCATCGCTGCTACGAACAACGACGATCGCGAAATGTTGAACACTGCGTCGTCGAGGCTCACGGTGGGCGCCAGTTTCGTGCGCGACTCTTTGGTCGACGTCGTAGTACCAGGCACCCACACCACCACATCGGCTTGCATCGCAATTGGCACACGAATCGCTCGGCCACCGACCGCCACGGTCAACCCACCGAGCGCTGAAGCTGCGGCATTGTCGGGATGGCCTTCGAGTTCTGTCGCCACACGAAATGCGTCAAGTCGCGCTTCAAGCGAGTTTGCCGCCACCACGCCGTCGCGTTGGGCAATGGCCAACAACGCACCGGCCACTCGGGCGGCACCACTAAACCCAAGGCCGCGTCCCATCGGAATGCGATCCAGCGACCACAACCCGCCGCTGCCGCCCGCTTGGGCAAAAGCAACACTCGTTGGATGATGGTGGTCGCACACTCGCGCGTTACTCGGTGATTGCGCGGTAGCCAGACCTGCTTCGAAATACATCGTGAGGGCTAAGCCCAACGTGTCGAAACCGGCGCCAAGATTCGCCGTGCTCGCCGGCACTGTCACGCGAATCATATTCACAGCGTAGTTTCAGTGAACTTTCACTACGGCTTCAGCGTGCCGACGACACAGTGACAGCGATGTAGGCATCCAAAGTGGCACGAGCCGTGCCGCCGTCAATCGCGGCGTTGGCGAGAATCACACCCGCCGCTAGATCGCGTGCTGCGCCCGCCACCACAAGAGCCGCAGCGGCATTGAACACCACCACATCTCGCACCGCACCGCGAATCTCGCCGTTCAGCAACCCCCGCACGATGCCCGCATTGTGGGCCGGGTCGCCGCCTCGCAGGTCGTCATTGCCGGCACGCGCAAGGCTGATCGTTTGGGCATCAACCACGGTCTCGGGTTGCACGAGTCCGCCAACGGTGGCAATCACCCGGTTGGGGCCGGCCAGCGACAACTCATCAAGCCCACCGTGGCCGTGCACCACCCACGAACCTGTTGTTCGGGTCGCGAGTGCGTGGGCCATGGTGGTCATGCGCTGCACGTCGGCCACCCCCACCAACATGTGAGCCACCGGCGCCGGGTTGGCCATCGGCCCCAGCAAGTTGAAAATCGTCGGCACGCCGAGTTCGCGACGAATTGGCCCAACATGGCGAAACGCCTGATGAAACGCCGGCGCAAACACGAAGCCGAAACCCGTCTTTGTGACGGCATGCGACACTTGATCGGCCGTCTGCTCGATGCGCGCACCGAGGGCTTCGAGCACATCGGCGGTGCCGCACTTGCTGGACGCCGACCGGTTGCCGTGCTTACACACCGGCACACCGGCACCTGCGACGACCAACGCCGCCATGGTCGACACATTGACCGACCCACTTTGGTCGCCACCCGTGCCCACGATGTCGACTGCCCTACCTGCAGTTTCAGCCGGAAGATCAATTGGTGTGGCGGCTTCTCGTACGGCCTGCAGAAAGCCAGTTAGTTCATCGGATGTGGCGGATCGGTCGTTGTACGCCACGAGCAGATGGCGAATCTCGTCGGGTGACAATTCACCACGCAAGACACGCTGCATGCGGGCATAAGCCTCGGCCTTGGCCAGCGGCAGGTTGCTGTTTTTGTCGTTTGCCACCGCCAGAACACTACGGTCAGGGCAGATTCAGGTTTTCTTCGCCGAATACCCGACAGACTGCATGGCTGTGTCAGCCATCGTCGTAAGCGAACTGGAATACGGGCCGCCTGGTGCCGACCAGTTGTTTTTTGACGTGAGCTTTCGCGTCGCGGCCGGCGAACATGCCGCAATCGTGGGGGCCAACGGGGTGGGCAAAAGCACGATCTTGCGCATTCTCACCGGCCAAGCAGTCGCTGATGCAGGGGAATTTTCCATCGGTGGATCCATGCTGTGCATGACCCAAGACGTCGGCATGTCACGACCCACCGACACGCTGCGCGAAATGCTCATCGAGCTGGCCCCGCCAGCGCTACGCGACGCGGGCCGCGAACTCGTGCGTGCCGAGCAGGCCATGAATGCTGGCGACGACGACGGCATGGCTTATGCCAACGCGCTCGCCCACTGGGGTGACCTCGGCGGATACGAACTCGAATCCCAATGGCAAGCAGCCGCCCAACGCAGCATCAAAAGCGAAGTCGACGACGTGTTCACGCGCCTTGTTTCTGAACTCTCTGGCGGCGAGCGCAAGCGACTCGTGCTCGACCTGTTGCTCAACTCAGGTGCCGATGTCTTGTTGCTGGATGAGCCCGATAACTATTTGGATATTCCGACGCGCCAGTGGCTCGAAGAACAACTTCGTCTGTGCAAATCCACGATTCTCATGGTCAGCCACGACCGCACGCTGTTGGAACGTTGCTCAAACAAGATCATCGCCGTCGAGGGTTCCGGCTGCTGGGTGCACGGTGGGTCATTTGCCACGTTTCCCGAAGCACGGGCGAAACGCCAGGAGTTGTTGGGTGACGACTTAAAACGATGGAACGAAGAAGAGCGACGCCTGTTTCACCACATGAAGATCATGAAGCAACGGGCTGCGCAAAATTTCAAGAATGCCACCAAAGCCAACGGCGCCGAAACGCGGTGGGAGAAGTTCGTGGCCGCTGGCCCACCCCCACCGCCGGTGCCCGACCAGCAGATTTATGTCCGCTTGCGGGGTGCAGATGCGGCACGCCGTGTGGCCCAACTCAACGGCGTGTCGATGCACAACTTGTTTCATCCGTTCAGTGACGAGATCTATCACGGTGAGCGCGTTGCGCTGATCGGCCCGAACGGCACCGGCAAGACCCATCTATTGAAAGTGCTG
Source organism: Actinomycetota bacterium (assembly GCA_005800965.1). Classification (GTDB taxonomy): domain Bacteria; phylum Actinomycetota; class Acidimicrobiia; order Acidimicrobiales; family Ilumatobacteraceae; genus F1-60-MAGs027. The sequence goes on from SYEA01000048.1 coordinate 40,003, forward strand.
TCACAGGAGATGGCGCCGACCACCGGCGAAGTGCGCTTTGGCCCGCGCACCTCTGTTGGCGTCTTCACCCAAATCAACAATCGACCAGACTTTTTGGGGCGTGAATGCATCAGCATCGTGCACGACCGAATTTCAGACACCGAACGAGCGATGAAGACCCTGGCTCGCTATGGCCTGCGCAATCAGGCACGCCAGAAGTTTGAAACACTCTCAGGCGGTCAAAAAGCACGCCTCGAAATTTTGCGTTTGGAAATTGAGGGCCACAACGTGCTGCTCTTGGATGAACCCACCGACAACTTGGATATCGAATCGTCTGAGGCACTGGAAAAAGCACTTGACGGCTTTGAGGGCACCGTGGTGGCGGTGAGCCACGACCGCACGTTTCTTGCACAATTTGATCGGTTCATCATGATCACCGATGCAGGCGAGGTGTACGCACTACCCGACTTCGATGTTGCTCTGCGCGGGTTGCAGCAGCCGCAACAACTGGCGTCGGTCAAGCTCGCCAAGCGGCTGCACGAATAAAACAAACAACCGCCGGAAGACCCACTTTCGCGAGCCAACCGGCGGTTGGTGTATTGCGTTATTCGGGGATGTTTAGAGCGTGCTCAAGTCCACGGTTGGCGGCACGATGACTGCATCAATGACGTGAATCACGCCGTTGCTTGCTGCCACGTCGACTGCTACTACGTTGGCACCATTGACCATCACGCCCATGTCGGTGGTGATGGCGATGGTGGAACCCTCGACCGTTGCTACGTCACCAGCAGTCACGTCAGTTGACATGACCTTGCCTGGAACGACGTGGTAGGTGAGGATCGCAGTCAAGACTGCGATGTTTTCTGGCAAGAGCAACTTCTCCAGCAAGCCTTCTGGCAGCGCAGCGAATGCGGCGTCAGTTGGGGCGAACACGGTGAATGGGCCTTCGCCTTGGAGGGTTTCGACCAAGCCGGCTGCTGACAACGCGGCGACAAGTGTGGAGAAGTCCGGGTTGCCCGAGGCAACTGCGACGATGTCACCATCGGCAACTACTTCTTCGGCAACGGTGTCTTCGGCAGCGGTGTCTTCTGATGCTTCGTCGTCTGAGCCACACGCAGCGAGCGTGAGGGCTGCTGCGATAGCAACTGCAAATACTTTCTTCATTGTTGTTCCTTTTCGTTAGGGGATATGTGTGGCTGAACGCCACATCACAACGGTAAGGGTGAACCATCCCCTCTGTGGTCGTTTAAGACGAGACAAGAGACACCCCACGCCCAGCAACATTCAGTAAGGATTTATGCAACGACCGCTGTTCAGTCAGCGGCAAATCCGTAGGCGCGGGCCAGCAACTGCAGTGGATGCAGAGGAACCACGCCGGTCTGCTCCGCGATTGCCGTGTTGGACAAATGACAGTCGCCACAAACAACGTTGCCAGGAACACCTCCACCACGGGCACGGTTCACGAGTTTGCCCAACTGTTCGCTAGCGCGCAGCGAACTGTCGGCTTTGATCGTGCGCAAGCCCGCGAGGCTCTCTACGCCCGAGCTCTGTTCAACCAAACTCACTTTTGCACCCAGCAGCTTTAAAAGGTCGCGGCTTTGTAGCCCAATTTTCTGGGCGCGCAAGTGTGATGCAGCGTGATAGGTAATGGCGTCGGGCACCTCGCCCGTGAACTGCATGTCGAGCGATGAACCCTCGGTTCGATGCACCTTCATGAGATACTCCGCTGCGTCATACGTGTGCTGTGCCACCAACTGCGCATCGGGGCCACCGACGTAGTCCACGTAATCGTGCTTCAGCACATAACTACAGGCTGGTTGGGGAACCACGATGTCGTTGCCCTTGCGCACTTCAGCCGCCAACGTAGCCACGGTGTCGACGGCAACTTTTGTGAACGCAGCAAGGTCGCCACTGTGCAGATACCCGGCACCACAACAAGCGGCTTTGCTCAAGCCGCATTCAATTCCGTTGTGTTCATACACCCGCACCAACGCTTGGGCGATGGCAGGCTCTTGATACTCCACCACACACGTGGGAAACACGGTGACACGCCCTTGCTTTTTGCCAACCCGAACTTTTGGGTGCAGGTCAAACCAACGAGAAAACCGCAGCTCGGCAAACAGTGGCAGCACTCGGTTGCTGGCAACACCGGTGAGCACCGCGAGTAGTCGACGAACGACCGAACCGGGCTTGGCCCCAACAAGCCGATTCGCGAAACGTGCCAGCTGCACCGACAACTTGCCGACGAGATCGGCATGGCCGATGAGTGCCGACGACAACCTGTCGCGCACTGTCACCTGGCCGTTCGCATTCCGCATTGCATCGGCTCGCAACATCAGCCGGGGAATGTCGAGAACATAACTAGGAGCAGAGCCGTGAGCAGAGCCGTGAGCAAAGCCATGAGCCGTCTCTTGCTGCCCCGGGCCATACGGGCAGCCGACCACACAGAGCTTGCACTGAAAGCACTCGTCGATGACATGGTCTTGTTGGGCGGGGGTCATCTGCCCGGCGTCGCTCGTGCCGCCCTGGCTGGCATAGCGAAACATGGCCGGAAACGACGGACAAAGATCCACACACTTGCGGCAGCCATTGCACACGTCAAACGCTTGCGCCAACGCGGTTCGGGTCTGGGCCTCATCGAGATACATCGGATGATGCGGGTCGTACGTAGTGGTCATGGGCTGCGGTAGGACCGCAACGTCACACGGTAGTCGGGCAACATCGCAGCCCAACGACACGATGCCTGGGTCTCGCGAGTGCAATTCTTGGCTTCTAGGCTGACGCACGATGAACGCTGGCTTATCAAACGACACAGCGCCGATCTCGCCAGCCATATCCACGCGGCACGCCAGCATCAAGCGACTTGGCCAAGAACATTTTGATGTGCTCGTGGTGGGAGGCGGAATCACCGGTGCAGGAGTCGCACTCGATGCTGCGGCTCGCGGGCTCAAGGTCGCACTCGTTGATCAAGCCGACTTTGCTGCGGGCACATCGTCGAAGAGCAGCAAGCTGATCCACGGTGGGCTGCGTTACCTGCAGCAAGGTGACATCGCGTTGGTATACGAAGCACTGCATGAACGTCAGCGGCTACTGCGCAACGCTCCCCACCTGGTGCGCATGTTGCCGTTCATGATTCCGGTGTTGACCAGGGACGGTGTGGTGTCGCGCAAAATTGCCCGTGCCCTCGGCTCGGCGTTGTGGATGTACGACCTCACCGGTGGCTGGCGTGTCGGAAAATTTCATCGCCGGCTGCGCGCCAAGACCGCACTCACCCATATGCCGACAATGAACAGCGACCGACTGGCGGCTGCGTATTTGTATTTTGACGCCGAAGCCGACGATGCACGACTCACCTTGGCAATCGTGCAGTCAGCAGTGGCGCGTGGTGCAGTGGCACTCAACTATTGCGGTGTGAGCAGCCTGCACAAAAATTCAGCGGGCGTGCTGACGGGTGCCTCGGTGCGCACCCATGAAGGCGACATCTTTGATGTTTCGGCGCGTGTCGTGGTGAATGCCACCGGCGTATGGGGTGACGCCCTTCGGCGAATGGACATTGGTGGCGACTCGATGACCATTCGTCCGGCCAAGGGCATCCACATCACCGTTCCTTGGGAGCTGGTGCAAAACGACATTGCGGTTGTCATCCCCGTACCAGGCGACAAGCGATCGCTGTTCGTGGTGCCACAGATGCCCAACGCTGATAGCACTTTCCGATTCACCTACGTCGGCACGACCGACACCGACTATCGCGGTGCCGTTGATGACCCACAGTGCACCCAGGCAGACATCGACTACTGCCTGCGTGCACTCAACAAAGCACTCGACGGTGGAACCAGCCGCACCATCACCCGCGATGATGTTGTTGGCACATGGGCCGGCTTGCGACCACTCGTCGTAGCCAGCGACGGCCAAGACGTGAAGGGTCGCACAGCCGACTTATCCCGACGACACAAAGTAATCACCAGTGATTCAGGCATGGTCACCATTACCGGTGGCAAGTTGACGACCTATCGCAAGATGGCAGAACACACGGTGGATGCCGTGCTTGCATCGCTGAAGATGTCAGCCAAGCGTTGTGCCACTAAACGACTCACTCTGCACGGCGCAACATCACGCAACCGGCACGACCACCTTGTTTCGCGGTTCGGCACGCAAGCACCGGCGATTCGCGAGTTGATCGAAGCCGATGCATCGCTCGGCGCACCCCTTATCGTCGGCCTTCCCTATTTGCGTGCCGAGGCGGTCTACTGTGCTCGAAACGAAATGGTGGTCACGCTGGAAGACGTGTTGTCGCGACGCGTGCGTGGCTTGTTATACGACCGACACGCAACGGCCGCCGCCGCTCGTGACGTTGCGCAATTGATTGCCCCCGACCTGGGGTGGGATGAGACTCGCATTGACGACGAAGTGAAACGGTTTGCCGATGTCTGTGCCCGCGAGAACGAAGCCGCCGTTTCGTGATCAAGCAGCACCGATGACCAAGCCCACCGCACCGATCGAGTTTGGTGACGGCGAGGTGCGTTCACGCTGGACAACTGCTGGCAGTACCCCGCGAAACACTGCCACCGACATCGCTGCCCTGCTGCGTGACCTTGCAGCCGTCTGCCCGACAAGCACCCAACTCGTTGACCTCGCCGAGCATGCTCGCGATTGGTGGCCATTGGCAATGCGCTGGGCCCTGCAATCACAAGTGCCGCAACTGCCACTCGTGGTTGCCTCACCGCGCAACACCGACGAAGTGCAACGCGCTATGCGTACCTGTGCGGCACACGATGTGCCAGTCACGGTGACTGCAGGTCGCAGTGGTGTGAGCGGTGCGTCAATTCCACTTTTTGGTGGTGTGGTGCTCAACATCAACGAACTGCAGGGCGTTATATCCGTGGATCGCACTTCGGGTGTGGTCGAAGTGCTCGCTGGCACCTTCGGCCCCGATCTAGAGCGAGCAGCTGCCGAGCATTCACTTACGGTCGGACACTTTCCACAATCCTTCGATATCTCCACCGTGGGCGGATGGGTGGCGTGCTTGGGAGCCGGTCAATTTTCCACTCGCTACGGAAAAATCAACGACATGGTGGTGGGTCTCGAAGTAGTACTCGCTGACGGCTCCATCATTCGCACGGGTGGGGCGCCGGCTGCGGCACACGGGCCCGATGTATCGGCGATGTTCATCGGCAGCGAAGGCACCCTCGGGATCATCACCCGGGTGTGGCTGCGCGCCCACGACGTGGCGCCAGTGCGCCGCAAAACTGCCTACTTCTTCCCGACTTTTTCGGCCGGGATCCTGGCGATGCGCGAAGCGATTCGCGCCGATGCCACACCCGCGGTGCTGCGGTTGTACGACGCCACCGAAAGCCAGCGCAGCCACGGCGGCGACGGCACAACCTGCACACTGATCGTGCTCGATGACGGCGAGCAAGAAATAGTTGATGCCACACTCGCGGTGGTTGACCGATACGCGCGCACACACGGTGCGGTGATTGCACCAGTCGAGCGGGTGGATCACTGGCTCGCCCACCGCAACGACACGAGCGGTTTGCAAGCACTCACCAAAAAGGGTTTCGTGATCGACACGATGGAAGTCGCCGCACCGTGGTCTGCAATGAACGAGGTGTATTCAAACGTGTGTCGAGCCGTACTGGCCATCGATGGCGCCCGCAGCATAAGCGCCCACGTATCGCACAGCTACCTCGACGGTGCTTGTCTGTACTTCACGTTCGTGGGCACCACATCGACGCGCGAAATCAATCCAGCATCCACCGACGAACATGAAGCGTTGTACTTAGCCATCTGGAACGCAGCCCAGCGTGCAGCCCTAGAAGCTGGTGGCAACCTCGCTCACCATCACGGTGTCGGGCTGAATCGTGGTCGATTCATGCGCGAAGCCATGGGCGGTGCGTTTGATGTGTTGGTGGCGATGAAACAAGCACTCGACCCCAACGACTTGTTGAACCCAGGCAAATTGGGTCTTCCCACAACTCGTGGCAAAGTCAAATATTCGTGAGTGTTCTCGTTGTTGATGTTGGCACCACTGGTCTGCGTGCTGCAGTGGTGCGCGACGATGCAACCATCTCAGGCTTTACCTACGAAGCGTTGCCGCCATCGAGCCCGTTTGCCGGGCTAGTGGAGTTTGACGGTGCCGCGATGCGCGACGCCGTGCTGCGTGTGGCACGCGGCGCACTGTCGGTTGCTGGCCCGGTGCGCGCAGTGGGCATCACTGCTCAGCGCGCTTCCACCATCGTGTGGGACACCCGCACTGGTCTTCCCGTTGCCCCTGGTCTGAGTTGGCAAGATCTGCGCACTGTTGGCGACTGCATGCGCTTGCGCAGCGAGCACGGTTTGGTGTTTGCCCCCAACCAAACGGCCACCAAACTCACCTGGCTGACGGCCAATGTCGAAGCCGCTCGCTCACCCCACGCGCGCGCGGGCACGGTTGACACCTGGGTGGCAGCCGTGTTGAGCAACTTTGCCGTGCACGCCACCGACTCGTCCAATGCCGCAGTCACTGGTTTGGCAGACCACGCATCTCTCGGCAAACACGAGTGGTCGACCAGCGTGCTCGAGACGCTCAACATCGACGCCCATCTGTTGCCGCGCATCGTGCCGACGATGAGTGTGATTGGCGATGCGACCGCGCTACCCGGATCCCCACCGATCATGGCGATGGTCGGCGACCAACAGGCGTCACTCGTTGGTCAGGGCGGCATCGTTGCTGGTGCAGCCAAGGCCACTTTTGGCACCGGTGGCATGTTGGACATCTATGCGGGCACCACCACCCCGACGCACTTGGCGCGCACGAAGAGTGGCACGTTTCCGATCGTGGTGTATTCACGGGGCACCACGCTGCACTGGGGTGCAGAGGCAATCATGCTCACCGCCGGCAGCAACGTGGAATGGTTGGTCAACGACATGGGGCTCATCCCCGACGCGCAGTCGAGTGATGCGATGGCCGCGTCGGTCGCATCGAGTGATGGCGTGATGTACGTGCCTGCTCTCATCGGTATGGGCACTCCGCACTGGGATTACGGCGCTCGCGGCACCTTGCTCGGCCTCACCCGCGGCACCACCAAGGCCCACGTGGTGCGGGCGGTGCTCGAAGGTGTTGCGCATCGTGGTGCAGATTTATTGGAGGCCAGTGAAATGGACACGGGCTTGCGTGTTGAACGCTTGCGCGTGGATGGTGGCATGAGCCGCAACGCCGTATTCGCCCAAGCGCTGGCCAATGCCACCGGGCGACCGATCGACATCAGCCGTGACACCGAAGCAACCACGCTCGGGGCCGGGTTTTTGGCGGGAGTTACTGCTGGCGTGTGGGACAACTTGGCACAAACCGCCGCACTGGTGCAACCGTTACGCACGGTAGAGCCCACCGCTGCTCCGCTACGCGCACAATGGCACGAAGCAGTGCGACGGGCGCGGGGCTGGATTCCAGAACTCTCAGCGTTGGATTTTTAGCGACTATTCTTTTCAAGGTTCACTCGCGCCACGCTTTATGACTCGCCCCGCTGCCATCACCCCGCCCACCAAGGCTGATCGCGAACTCCTTGGCTTTGCCAACGCTGCCGAATTCGCCGCTCGCGACCTTTACGCCATAGCCGCCGCCTCTGCGGCCTTCACCGACGATGAAAAAACTGTTCTTGTTGGTTTCCACAACCATCACCGCGCGGCGGCACAAGCGCTTGCCGGCATGGCGGGCTCGGTTGCCACCAACGAACCAGCCGCAGCCGTACTCGACATCTTTCGCAGTCGCCTCAGTGGGTCGGACAAAAATGCAATCTTTGAAGCACTCCGCGAACTAGAGAACACGTTGGCCTCCACCCACTTGTCGTTGGTGGGCACGCTGGAAGGCACTGGGGGCGCAGCACTCGTGGCCTCTATTGTCAATACCGAAGCTCGTCAAGCCGCCACGTTGGCACTGCTCGGTGCACGCTCGCTCAACGACGCACTCACCAACGACGCCGCACCACTAAGCCTTGGAGCCAGTGCATGAACCGCTACTCCCGACGATCTGTGTTGCGCCTCGGTGGTGTTAGCGCCGCTGGCATCTTGCTGGCAGCGTGTGGCAAGCAAGCCGGGGTTGAAGAAAACAACAACATCAGAGCAGTCGGCGTCGTGCCCGAAGCCGAAGGGCTTTCCAATGTGGAAGTCACTGACATCGTGTTGCTGCGCACCGCTGCATCGCTTGAGTACAACGCCATCGATACCTACGAAGCTGCACTGGGACTTGGCGTATTCACCGGTGCGTTCGCCGCAGCAGGCGACATCGCCAAGCGTATGCGCGACGACCATCGAGGTCATGCCGATGCCATCAACGGCCTGGTGACGCAACTGGGTGGGCAACCCTTCACCTGCGGGAATCCTCGACTGAACGAGATCTATATCTCCCCCGCCCTTGCCCTGATTACCGACGCTGACAACGAGAACCCGGCGCTCGACGTGGTGGTGCTCGCGCACGCCTTGGAGAACCTGGCTGCGCAGACCTACCAGGGCGTGGTCACCTTGCTTTCAGACAAGGCGTTGCGACAAGCCGCCATGGGCATTGGTCAAGACGAAGCTCGACACGCAGCAGTGCTCGCCCAAGCGTTGAATCCGGGAATCGCCGGTGTGCTGCCGAGTGTCAACGAAGCAACCGGTAAGCCCAACGTTGCCACCGTGCCAGGTGCATTCGGGCCGCTCACCCCAATTTCCGTCACCGTCGGCCCGGTGAATGCGGACGGCACGCGCAACTCGTTGATCCTCGAGACGCCGAGCCTGAATTCGCTCGCCTACGACGACGTCACCTGCGCCTAACCGCCCCACCCGCCGAGCGCCCGTAGCCTGAACTTTGACGGCGAGTCAGTCGGGTGACCGCAGTTGCGCACGTTGTGCGTGGTTGAGGAAAGTCGGGACTTCGAAGGACAGAGTGCTGGCGCGAGCCAGGTCGGGGAAACCTGACATCCCGTGCAACAGAGAACACACCGCCGATGGCGCAG
>SYEA01000006.1 GCA_005800965.1 Actinomycetota bacterium
GCCTCGGCAAAGAAGCCCGCAAAAAAGAAGCGCTAAACACGCTTTTTCTTCGTCGCCGACGGTGACGCACGCGAGCAATCGCTGCGCATCGTCGGCGCGGGGGTTCTTCTGTGGCCCTCGTACCGCACACCGAGTGGAGCATCGACTCCTCGGTTCGCTATCTCAACCACGGTTCGTATGGAGCCGTCCCGCGTGAGGTGACTGCTGCTCAACAACTGATACGCGAGCAGATGGAACACAACCCGAACCAGTTCGTTCGCTCTCACTTGCCAATGATGTTGCGTGCTGCCCGCGCACGCTGCGCAACGGAACTCGGCACAGTTGAAGATCGACTCGCCTTCGTGCCCAATGCATCACAGGGTGTGATTGCCGCTGCCGCTGCCGTGGTGCGACGCGGCACGAAGATTGCGACCATGACCACCAACTACGGCGGTGTGGTGCTTGGTTTGCGGGCACTTGCGCGACGCGCCGAGGCTCACCTGGTGGAGTTGCCGGCCTTGCCCCCGCTGTCAGCCACGCCCGAAACGTGCGTTACGGAAGTTGCAGACCACATGGGCGATGCCGACGTATTGGTGCTCGACCAGATTGTTGCAACGAGTGCCCAGTTGAACCCGATCGCCGAGATTGCGCGAGCAGTTCGTGCAACACGCCCTGACTGCTTCATCGTGGTGGATGCAGCACATGTGATTGGACAGTTGTATCCGGCGCTGCCCGCTGGCGTGGATGCGTGGGTGAGTAATTTTCATAAGTGGGTCGCAGCCCCTCGCCCGTCTGCAGCGTTGGTCGCAGTCTCTGATCGTGCTGCAAGCGTGCTCGAGCCATTGGCTGGCAGCTGGAATGCAGAGCGCGGCTTTCCTTTGTCATTCGACCAGCAAGGAACGGCCGACTTATCGGCGTACCTTGCGACACCAGCCGCGTTCGATTTTCTTGCTCGCTGGCCGCGTGAGGCACGCGATCAACATTGTCGCCGCACGGTGAGTGACGCGGCTGAAATGCTCGCTGATGCCTGGGGTGTGCAGTTGCCAACTCACCCAGACTTGTGTGCGCCGTACATGCGCGTGGTGCCGTTTCCAGGTGAGCGACGCTTCACCCCAGACCAGGAGAACGCTGCAATCGTTGCTGCTCGACAGCACATGGGGGCCGAGATCGCAGTGACGAGCCCTGGCGACATCAGCGGGGTGCGACTGTCAGCATTTTTGTATAACAGCGTGGCTGACTACGAATGCCTACGCGATTTCCCGCAACATTTTGGCACTCCCAACGGGATTTGAACCCGTGCCGCAGCCTTGAGAGGGCTGTGTCCTAGGCCGCTAGACGATGGGAGCCCGAACGGCTCACAACGCTACCGCTGACGATTTTCATTGCGAGTGAGCTATTTGATGAGACAGGTTTGTTGGGGAGCAAGGAATCGAACCCTGAATAACAGATCCAGAATCTGCTGTGTTGCCAGTTACACCACTCCCCAGAGTGTTGCGACATTTATTGTAGCCAAGCCTCTAGTTGACGAAACCCCGTGATTCGCCCGACCATAATGCCTAACGCTTCACGAACATTACGCCGCAGTGCAGCAGTGCCCTGCGTGACTCCTGATCGTGTGGCAGACACATCGACAATAAAGCCCAGTTCGTTGGCCACCAGCCGAGCCCGCAATAGGTGATATGGATCGCTCACGAGCACGACATGGTCGATTACGGGGGCAACTAGGTCGCGACGTACGGCAGCCAACGACGCAAAGGTGGATGCGCCATTGGGCTCGACCAAAATCGCCGTATCAGGCACCCCGTTGGCGATGAGATATGCGCGGCCGGCTTGCGCTTCGGTAAAACGATCGTTGGCTTGTTTGCCGCCCGTCACCACGATGAATTCCGCCGCCGCGCGCTTCCATAACAGCATCGCATGGTCAAGTCGGGCTTGCAGCTGTGGCGACGGTCGACCGTCGTATTGCGCTGCACCAAGCACAACAATGGCGTCCACCGTGCGAGCGCCGGTGGCAAACGAGTCGTCGCGACCCGTCGACCACACTTGGGCGAGGGTCACCAAGAAATAGACGGCCACCGACACCGATGCCACGCCAACAACGACAATTGCGCGGCGCACGAAGTTAGCCAGCGCGGGTGAGTGCAGCGTCAATGCGACGCAGCGTTTCGTCGCGACCCAACACTTCGAGAGACTCAAACAATGGCGGCCCAACACTGCGCCCTGTCGTGGCCACGCGCACGGGTGCCTGCAGTTTGCCGAGTTTCACGTCGCTGGCTGCGCCAACCACTTCGACCACATTCTTTAGTGCCTCGTGGTTCCAGTCCACCGTGGCGAATTGATCACGAATCGAGCGCAAGAGCGGTCGAGCCCAATCGGCTGCGAACGCTTTGTCAAACGCTGCAGAGTCGATGACCACATCGGCCACGAATAAGAAATCGATCATCGCTGGCACTTCCGACAACACCGCCACACGGGTTTGCACGTGCGGTGCAATGCGCAAGAACACACTCTGGTCAAAACGATCTGCGGGCCAGGGTGCCTTGTCGGGCGCGAGCCAAGGCTCACACGCCACCACGAATTGCTCGACGGTCATCTTGCGCAAGTACTCACCGTTGAATGCATTGAGTTTCTTGACGTCAAAGAATGCTGACGAGTGATTCACCGAAGACAGTTTGAAGTCGGCGACAATCGAAGCAAACTCGACAATTTCGGTGTCACCAGTTGGTGCCCACCCGAGCGTCATCAAATAGTTCACCATTGCGGGTGCCACCACACCCTCGTCGCGATACTGCTCGAGAGCCACCTTGTCGCGACGCTTGGACAATTTCTTGCGCTGCTCATTCACCAGCACCGGCACGTGCGCCCACGAGGGCACGGGGTGGCCCAATGCCTGCCACAGCATCTGTTGTTTAGGGGTGTTCGGCAAATGCTCTTCGGCTCGCACCACGTTGGTGATGCTCATCGACACATCATCGACCACGTTGGCCAAGTTGAACACTGGTGAGCCATTGCCGCGCAGCAAGACGAAGTCTTCGATCGTTGAATTGTCAAACTCCACTTGCCCGCGAACTTCGTCGATGACGACAGTCGTGCCGGTCGGTACCCGAAATCGCAGACTGTGACCCGGTTGGGCCGTCAACCCACGGTCGCGTGAATAGCCGTCGTAGCCCGGCTTACCCGACGCCTTGGCACGCTCTTGAATTTGCTCGGATGTGAGATCGCAGTAGTAAGCGTGACCATCGGCCAACAACTTGTGGGCTGCCGCCACGTGCGTTTCTGCGTTTGCCGATTGAAAGTACGGGCCTTCAAAATGTGGGTCGCTACTGTCAATGCCAATCCACGCCAAGGCATCGAGGATTCCCTGCGTCCACTGGGGCTCGTTGCGCGACTCGTCGGTGTCTTCGATGCGCAAAACGAAGATGCCGTCGTTGGCCAACGCCAGAATCCAGTTGTACAAAGCAGTTCGGGCGCCACCCACGTGAAAAAAGCCGGTCGGTGACGGCGCAAAACGATAGCGAGGAGTGCCAGACACCACAGTTGATACTAAGCGCGACCGAGCACCTCGCATCGCGAGTAACTTTGAGCCATGACCGAAACGGGGCGTGCCGAGCACGAAGACCACCCCGACCACCGCGGTCTTGCTGGTGGCACTGCACGTGCGGGCATCTTCGGGCTGAGTGACGGTCTGGTGACCAATGTGTCGCTCATCATCGGTTTTGCCGCGAGTGGCTTGGGTGGCGACGTGGTTCGACTTGCCGGCGTGGCATCTGCCGTGGCGGGTGCGGCGAGCATGGCAGCCGGCGAGTGGGTGTCGGTAAAGGCCCAGAATGATCTCATCGAACGCGAGATGGCGCTTGAGATGCGCGAACTCATGCACAACCCCCGAGCCGAGACCTCAGAACTTGCTGGCATGTACCGCTCGCACGGTATGTCAGAAGCGCAAGCCACCGCCGCAGCCACCGAAGTGATGCGCGACCCGAAACGTGCCGTGCTCGTGCACGCCCGCGAAGAGTTCGGCCTCGACCCTGCCCATCTTCCCAACCCACTATCGGTCGCAATCGTGTCGCTCATCAGTTTTCTCATCGGCGCGTTGCTACCGGTGATTCCATGGATCGTAAGTTCGGGCGACCAGGCGCGCATCGCATCGGTGGCCATCGGTGTGGGTACTGCAGCCGTCGTTGGTGCATCAATCGCCAGGCGTTCCGACCGGCCGATGCTGTTTGGTGGGCTGCGCCAAGTTGCCATCTTGATCGCGGCTGTAGCCGTCACTTACCTCATCGGCAGCCTTGTTGGCGTCAACTTATCGTGAGCGAACGAGTCTCCACCCAACCCAACGTGCTCGGTGGGCCGCTCGAGTCGTGCAGCCTGGACCCCGTCACCGGCTGGTATCGCAATGGCTGTTGCGAAACGGGTGGCGACGACACCGGTGTGCACACCGTGTGTGCAATCATGACCGATGAGTTTCTCGAGTTCTCCAAAGCCGCCGGCAACGACTTGTCGACACCGATGCCGCAATACGGTTTTGCTGGGCTCAAAGCCGGCGACCAGTGGTGTTTGTGTGCAGGACGCTGGCAAGAAGCCTTCGAAGCGGGCAAAGCACCCCGTGTGCGCTTGCGGTCAACACATGCGCTCACGCTGGAGTTCGTGCGGTTGGACGACCTGCGAAAACTGGCTATCGACTAAGCGCCGACCAGCGCGCGCCACGAGTTGGGCATAGCTTTTTTCACCATCTCGGGCGTCATGATGATCGTTGATTCCGGCACCATGTCGACTATCTGGCGGGCTTCCACATAGTGGTGCACCACGTTGCCGACGCCAGCAAACACGCTCTTGCGCACGGCCACCAATTCCGCCGGTGGCGTGTCTAGAAAATATCCCCAAATCGTGAGTGCAATATCCAGGTCGTGGATGACCGGAGCGCGACCGAAATGTGAAGCGCGGCGCAAGGCGATGCCGATGCAACCCTGAATCGCGTCATCCACATGTTCACCTGCAGACACCTTGATACGTGGGCGCATTCGCTCGGCCAACTTCAACACATAGCCCTGGTCTGGGCCAGGGTGGCCAAGCCGGTCGGCGCGGGGCTGGCGACCTGTTACCGATGCCTTGCGGGTGTTGGTCCACGGTGCGGGCACGAATTCGGGCGAGGTGTAGGCCCGCGGACGATCAGTTGGGTTGACCGGGGTATGTTTCGGTGCTGCCACGCCGACAGACGCTACTCAGTCTGTTTCGCTGAGCAGGGACACCAACGTGCGCGGATCTTTCGCCCAGGTATCGGCACCCAGTTGCCGAGCGTCAGCATCAGAAGTCACTGCTGCCCCGCCGACATACACCATCACGTCGGTGGGCACCACGCGATTGACGGCCGCAATCACACTTTTCGCCGCCGGCAACGACTCACGCAGCGTGACACCAACACACACGGCACGCAACTGGTCGATATTTTGCACCGCCGTGGCAAACGACTCTGCCGGCATATCCGGGCCGATGTCCGAAACGTTCCAGCCACGACTCCGTAGCAAGTCGGCGACCATCGTGAGCGCCAACCCATGTCGCTCGCCACTCGGGCCACCAATCACGATCGTGCCGCGTGACGGCCCACGATGGGCAAACCGAGCGCTCACTCGCGCAAAGAGTCGTGCCACGATCGTGCTGGCGCGATGTTCTTCGTGGATGTGCAAGTTGCCCCCTGCCCAACGAGCGCCAATCGCAACGAGTGCTGGCGAAACAACATCCAAATACAACGAAAACAAGTCGTGGCCGCTATTCAGCGCGTCATCAAGCAACCGTTCGGCACCGACTTCGTCACCGGCCAAAAGACAGGTTTCAAAACGTCCAGCCCAATCGGCCGCGGCTCGGGCACCGCGCTTGGCGCGCGCCACGCGTTTTGACCCTGGGCTTCGTGTTGCTGCCGTGCGCGTCGCAGCGAATGCCCGCACATCTGATGCCAGCACCTGCCATTCGCCATCCTGCTGACGCGCTGCAAGTCGACCCGAGCGAACGTATCGATACACCGTCATGTAGTGCACGTTGAGTCGCTCGGCGACTTCATTCAGTGACAGCGTGGTGTTTACTGCGCTCGGCACGCCATAACGCTACGACGACACTGTCGTTGCATGTATAACTGTGCTTACGCGCTTACTGGTGTGCTCGTCGCACTGCCGGGCACCACGGGCACCATGCCTGGCTTCCAGTATTGATACAAATCTTGAATGATTGAAGTCAACACTTGGGCATCGGCACCAACCACCAGATCGACCGTCACCACGCTGGAATAAATATGCACGGCGCGCACCGAGCCGGTGGCAAACAGACGCTCCGCCAGCACCGCGCCGAAAGTCTCGGTGCGGTGTGGTGTTGACTCGTAGTTTTCGTGCTCCTGGCCCGTCAGCGAACGGTTGAGCTCATATCGCACGCGGCCTGGCTCATGCGAGCGGGTGACCGTAACGGCAACTGGTTGACCCATGGTTCACCAGACGCTAGTTGCTCGGCTAGCAGTCAACGCGCCCGTGCAACTACGGTACAAGTCGTGGAAATCACCGAGTTCACTCAACAAGCCAAATCCTTTCTCGACGCCAATCTGGAGCCGAAAGAAACCGACAAAAAATTCGTCTGGGGCGAGGGCTCTGACAACATGTCGATGTTTGAAGAAAAATCCCGCGAGGCCGAGGAGGCAATGGTTGCGTCTGCCAAAGCGTGGCGCGGCAAGAAGTTTGATGCAGGTTTCGGTTGGATTACCGGCCCGCGTGAATTTGGCGGAGCCGGGCTCACCGCCTCCCACGAAAAGGCGTACGCCGCCGTCGAAGCCAACTACAAAGTGCCCAATCAAAGCATCTTCACCATCGGCCTCGGCATGGTGGCGCCGACCATCTTGGCCCATGGCTCGCCTCAAGCCAAAGAAAAGTTCTTGCGCGCAATGTGGCGCGCCGACATTGTTGGCTGCCAGTTGTTCAGTGAACCGGGTGCCGGTAGCGATCTAGCATCGCTGCAAACCAAGGCCGAACGTGACGGCGACGAATGGGTCATCACTGGACAAAAAGTGTGGACGTCGGGTGCTCACTACAGCGACATCGGTGAAGTCATCTGTCGCACCGACCCGAGCCTGCCCAAGCACAAAGGCCTCACGGGTTTCTTGGTGGATATGAATGCGCCTGGTGTCGAAATTCGTCCGCTTCGTCAGATGACTGGTGGGGCAAGCTTCAACGAAGTGTTCTTCAACGAAGTGCACGTGCCCGACTCGTATCGCCTGGGCGACGTGAACTCGGGTTGGGGTGTGGCTCTCACCACCCTCATGAACGAGCGAGCGGCGATTGGTGTGGGCAGCGGTGGCGGAGAGGTCTCGATGATGACCCGCATCAGCGCGATGGTGCGCCATTTTGAACTTGAAAATGATGCACTCGTGCGTGACATGGTGGCCAACTTGTATATCAACTATCGGGTTGCCAACTTCAACAACAAGCGGGCCATGGACAAAATGAAGGCGGGTCAAACACCAGGCCCCGAGATGTCGATTTCCAAAATGGCGTTGGTCAACAACCAACAGTTGCTCAACGACTTGATCAGCCATGTGCTCGGCGCCAAACTGCAGGCCGACACTGGCGAATGGGGCACCTACGCCTGGCACCAACTCGTGCTTGGCGCACCGGGCATGCGAATTGCTGGAGGCTCAGACGAAGTCATGCGCAACATCGTGGGTGAGCGTGTGCTGGGCCTGCAAAAAGAACCTGGTATTGATTCCAAGTCGCCGTTTCGCGAACTCAAGGTCGGCACCCAGAAAAACTGAACTGCGCTTTTTTGGCTAGCCCACTTGGGCGAAACCGTATCGTCTAGCGAACTGGGCTCAGACCCAGGTTCTCCATGAATGCCCAACTGGTGCGATGCAAAGGCGAAACGCCGTGCTCAAGCAACCCGCGGCGATGTTTCGGGCACGGATAGCCCTTGCTGCTGGCAAAGGCCCAGTGTGGATGCACTTCCGCTGCCTCACGCATCAATCGATCTCGCGAAACTTTGGCCAGCACGCTGGCGGCTGCCACCGACAATGACTCGGTATCGGCCTTTACTTGCATGAGCACCTGCGGCACATTCGGCGACACAAAATTCCAGCGCCCGTCGACCACGGCCGAATCTGGTTGCACCGATTGTGCTGCGAGTTCGGCAAAGGCCCGCGTCGTAGCCAAGCGCTGGGCGGCACTCATGCCCAGTGCGTCGCACTCTTCGTTGGTTGCGCTTCCCAACGCCCACGCTGCACATTGCCGTGCCACTTCGTCAAATATTTGTTCGCGGCGGGTTTCGGTCAACGACTTGGAGTCGCGGGCCACAAAATCTCCCTCGGCAACATCGCTAGACAACACGGCCACACACACCACGAGTGGCCCAGCCCACGAACCCTTGCCGACTTCATCCACACCACACACCACGCCCCGCAATGACCGCTCCAAACCCAATGATGGACGCTTTTTCGCCAGCCGTGATGCCGAAGCAGACCTCACGAGGCCACCTGCAACAGTGCTTCGCCTTGCAACTCGGTGGTCTGAAACTTGGCGTCGACCAACGGTGCACTCAGCGACAACCCGGGTGGGCCGTCAATTTCCCATAACAACGCCACGTTCGCAGCGTGCCAGCGCAAGGCCAACGAGAGTCGATGGTGCGGCGACGCCACCAGGCCGTGTGCTTCGACACTTACCCCACGCCAAGCGTCGGGGATACCCGTTGGCAACACCGCAGCACGCGTGCGACTCACCGCGCGCACGAAGCGTTGCTCAATGGCTGCGACACGGTCGACAGCACCGTCAATATCACCGGCTGTGTCACCGCTGTCCTCAGCAGCACCACCGTGGCTCAAGTTCGTGCGCTGCCATAGTTCGACCACATCGTCAGCCGCCAATGTTTCACCCGCTGCCAGCAGTGTTCGCGCAGCCATCACCAAGGCACGAGCCGTCCACGGTGAGCGCTGGGGATATTTTGCCACTCGTCGCGCTGCGTCGGCGAGCTGCGATGTCCACTCTTGCGGGTTGTCACCCATCCGAACTCGTTCAGCAATGGTCAACATTCCCCGGGCTGGGTCAGCATCCAACAGCTCATCAATTTCGTGGGCCGTCATCAGCGATATCTCACAGCGCGCTGCCACTAAGGCTGCTGCTTCAGGTGCCACCCGGCTGGCGCGATCGCTCGTAAGCACCCAACCTCGTGCCACTTGGTCGGGCGATGGCAGCAGGCTCGCATCGATCGGTGCAGTTTTACGAAAACGCGCCCGCGCCAACGGCCACGCAAACGTGATGCTCCCGCGATGCGACAGCGGAAACGCCATCACCTGCTCCGGTGTGTCGATACCTTGCGGACGGCTCGCACCAGCCGCAGCAGTGCTCGACATTTCGCGAGTGGGCACCGCGACTGCCACGGGTTCGGGCGATTCGTTGGAAACCTGCATCACTAGGCGTCCACCACGGTCGGCTACGACGAACACCCGCTGCACGACGTCACCGCCCGGCACACCAATTTTGGTTTGCACCACGGGCGTGCCATCAATGCGCTGTTGACGCACACTCGGCGAGGTGCGCGGGTCGTGCCACTTGTCGCTGGCCGCCAACCACCAACCGCAGCTATCGGCGCGCCAACCCTCGGGGTGTACCACCCCATGGGCATCCACCACGGCGCTACCTGCGCCTTGCAGTCCGATGCGAATGCCTTCCATCGGTTCAGTCACGCTCAGATTTGCGTGAGCGAGTCATGAGCTTCATCATGCCTTCGGCTGCATTCAAGCGACCCTCGCAAACTTCGGCCACTGCCTCAGAGATCGGCATTTCAATACCAATCTTGCGTGCCAGGGCAACCACCGTGCCCGCGCTCTTTACGCCTTCGGCCACCATGTGATTCATCGACGCATTGATGTCGGCAATCGATTCGCCTTGGCCGAGGCGCATACCCACCGTCGTATTACGGCTTTTCAGCGACGAACACGTGGCGACCACGTCGCCCATCCCAGCCAAACCCGAGAATGTGCCGGGATTCGCGCCGAGTTTGGCCCCGAGGCGACTCATTTCCACCAAACCGCGGGTGATGAGTGTGGCTCGAGAGTTGTCACCAAAACCCATCCCAGTGGCCATTCCCGCTGCGATTGCAATCACGTTTTTTACTACCCCGCCAATTTCACAACCAATCACGTCGTCGTGGGTGTACACCCGAAACAGCGGTCGCGAAAAAACCTCCTGCAGCCGGCTGGCAACTCGTTGATCGTCACAGGCCACGACACTTGCTGCAGGTTGACCAGCCGCAATCTCAAATGCCAAGTTGGGCCCCGACAACACCGATACTGCGTGGTCTGGTGCCAGGTCAACGAGCACTTCGCTCATGCGTCGACCTGTGCCGCGTTCCAAACCTTTGGTCACACTCATGAGGACTGCTTGCGGTTCTATATGCAAGGCGAACGATCGCACCACATCGCGAAAACCTGCCGATGGCACTGCCACCACCACGAGCGCGGCATCGGTTACTGCGTCAACCAAATCACTGGTGACAACAAGTTCGTCGTGCACACGCTGCCCGGGCAAATAGCGCGAGTTCATTCGCGAGGTGCGCAACTCGTCGGCCAAGTCGGGTCGTCGCGCCCACAGCACCGTCGGAGCATTGTGCGCCAAGAGAGACGCCACCGTGGTTCCCCACGAACCTGCACCGATCACTGCCACGCGGGCATAAGGCAATCCCACGCCCAAATCGTAGGCTCAGTCGAGTGATCACGCCCGCAGACTTGGCGGTGGTGGTGCCCATCAAATCCTGGGCCACAGCCAAGGCTCGACTTGCTGGCGCGCTCACCCCCGCCGAGCGTGAGCAGCTGGCCCTGCGTTGTGCCACCACAGTGCTCGCTGCGGCTCATCCGCTACCAGTCTTTGTAGTCTGCGACGATGCAGCCGTGGCCAGCTGGGCCGTTAGCCAGGGCGCCACCGTGGTAACCCCTACAGGGAGCGGTCTCAACCGTGCTGTCGATAGCGGCCGCCAAGCAGCCCACCGCGCCGGTCACGCCCGGGTGCTCATCGTGCATAGCGATCTGCCCAATGCCACCGACTTGGTGTCACTCGACGACCACTCAGCCGCAGTCATTGTGGTGCCCGATCGTCACCAAGACGGCACCAACGCCCTGCTGGTGCCCAGCGATGGAGCCTTTGAGTTCTGCTACGGGCCCGGCTCGTTTACAGCCCACTGCGCCCAAGCACAACAACTCGGTTTGTCACTGCGGGTGGTGCATCGCCCCGATTTAGCGCTCGACCTCGACACACTCGACGATCTGCGCGCTGCAGGCTTGTAACACCACGGGCTTGCGGCGATTCGGTTGGTGCTGGTGAGCACCACAACTCAGGCCCAGAAATGAACGAACCGGGGAGCTTTCGCCCCCCGGTCGTTACGTACTCCGAACCGATATAACTTCGCCCCGAAGGGAGAGAGTTATTTCTTCTTAGCAGCCTTCTTACGCTTCTTTGCTGCCTTCTTTGGTGCCTTCTTCTTTGTCGCCTTTTTTGCGACCTTGCGCTTCTTTGCCATGATGGCTCCTTTTATTGGTTGATGTATTGCTTTCGGTATTACCTGTTTGGATTCAGTGCAGCCTTGAGCGTTGAGCTCGGGCTGAACTTCATCGCTGTCGAAGCGGCGATCTGAACCGGTTCTCCCGTTCGGGGATTACGGCCCGTGCGCGCCTGGCGCTTAGATGTCGAGAACGAACCGAAGCCCGGCCACGACACTTTGTCACCCTTCGATGCAGAATCTACGACCAGATCAACGAATGCCTGAATGACTCGATCAGCTTCCGCTGACGAGACATTGGTCTTCGCTGATACTGCTGCGAGGAGTTCTGCTTTGGTCATTGCTATTGCCTTGCTTTCTCGGAATCGGAGTTCCGTGAACATCAATTTGACTGGATGCGCACCCAAAAAGCAAGTATTCCTGCAAGTCGTGTGACAAGAGCGCGTTGCCGGCTACGGCGAAACTGCATCGCCGCAAAACTGCGGCTCCCAGAAACACCAATTCGCCAATTTGTCGACTTTTTTTGATCCTCAACAGCACTGGGTGCCATCATCCCCCAGTTGCTCCCGTTGGCGACCTGCACAAATAGTCAATAAATCAGGCGTTTTTTTGAATTTTTTGCTTTGCCAAAACGATCAGGTGTTTTTCCGTGACCGTGGTTGAAGGCATTTTGTCGGCTACCCGATGACAGCAAAGCCATTGTCAGACATAGCCGACCACAGCGATTTCGCACGCCCCAACCACCACCTATGGACCCCTCTGCGATATGCGGCAAAAAATAATTTTGCAAATAGCAAAAATTCACCAAAAAATCGCACGACAATCCACCACCCATCCAACTCGAGCGACCATGCTTAGGAACGTTGTCTGCTCACGTCGCCAAACACCTCGCTCAATCTGACGCGCACGTCGCGACCGATCGACCTAATGTTTCGCTCGCTCTGGTGCCTCAACGCATCGTGCTCGACACATCCGTTTTGATTGCTGACCCCACCGCAATACACGCATTCGCCGGCTGCGCCGTGGTGATTCCACTCACAGTCGTAGAGGAA
>SYEA01000049.1 GCA_005800965.1 Actinomycetota bacterium
CCCAGGTGCGCAACAGCGGGGCAGTGACGGCAGCCGTTGCCGACGAAGCGCTGCGCGTGTTTGGGGTCGACCGCCTGGGGCTCGACAAGGTGGATCGTTCGGTGCTACAGATCATCTGTGAGCGCTTTGGTGGTGGGCCGGTGGGGTTGTCGACGCTGGCCATTGCAGTCAGCGAGCAGACCGAAACCATCGAAGACGTCTATGAGCCGTTTTTGATTCGGGAAGGTCTGTTGGCGCGCACACCGCGGGGCCGGGTGGCCACCACCGCGGCGTATGAGCATCTGGGCTTGACCCCGCCTGACCGCTCGCCGGAATTGTTCTAGCCCTGTTGTTCTAGCCCTGCTGTTTGGGCCTGTTTTGTTGCTCGCGGCAATTGTTGACCAAATAGGTTGTATTTCGGCGCAGGGCTGATTATGATAATGCCGACCAAACAAGTCGGAATTGATTTCGGATCGATTCCTCACCTCAAGAAAGCAGAAATTCCCATGTCCAACCTCACACTCACCTCTGCCAAGCGCACCGCGTTGCGCTGGTTGGTGGTCCCATTGATTGCTCTGATCGTGCCATCGGCGGCACAAGCGGCGAACCACACCGCAGCAGCCAAGACCCCCCGTGCCACGATCGTAGAAGCGGCCTGGTTGGAAGCAAACCTGAACAACCCGAAGGTGCGCATCATCGAAGTAAGCACCGATCCTGGCGTGTACGAAAAGGGTCATATCCCGAATGCAGTCAACTTCCGCTGGCACACCGAGTTCGTAGATCCCATCAACCGCGACATTGCGAGCCAGGCCCAATTCCAAAAAGCGGCACGAGCTGCGGGAATCAACAAAGACACAAAAGTGGTGTTGTACGGCGACAAGAACAATTGGTTCGCAGCCTGGGGTGTGTGGATTTTCCGCACCTACGGTCACGCTGACGTGAGCATCTTGAACGGTGGCCGCGACAAGTGGGTGAAGGATGGTCGCGCACTGTCTCCCGCCGTTCCTACGCTGCCTGTCGGAAATTTCGTAGCCACGGCGGCCAATACCAACTTGCGAGCACGTCTGGCTGATGTTGTGAAGATCGCGTCCAAGGTGGATCGCACGACCAAGCTGGTCGACATTCGCTCGGCTGACGAGTTCAGCGGAAAGATCTTTGCTCCAGCAGGCTTCCAAGAATTGGCCATTCGCGCTGGGCACATTCCCGGTGCACAGAACGTTCCATGGTCAACCGCAGTGGCCCCGGATGGCACGTTCCGTCCAGTTGCCGACCTGAAGGCCATCTACGACGCCAAGGGAATCGACGGCAAGAAGAAAGTCACGGTGTACTGCCGCATCGGCGAGCGCGCTGCTCACACGTGGTTCGTACTGAGCGAAATTCTGGGTTACGAAGTGAAGTTGTATGACGGTTCATGGACCGAATACGGCAACTCAGTCGGTGTGCCCATCGCCAACCCCACCGGCACCGTTTGGGGTAAGGGCTGAGTTCGACGCGACTCATCGCGAAGAATCCGCAAGACTGTTGGCTGGGATGAATGTCGCAGCCAGCAGTCTTCGGTCGGTCTGGTTCGCACTCGGCTCATTGGCTGGGCTGCTGGTGCTTGCGTTCTGGTTGGCGAGCAATGACACCGTTGATCCGAACGCGCCGGTGTCGCTGCTGATTGGTGCGGCACTTGGTTTGGCGTTCGAGCGAGGGCGTTTCTGTTTTTTCTGTTTGTTTCGTGAGGCCTTTGAAGAGCGCAAAACGCGCCAGTTGAACTCCATCGTTACAGCGATTGCCGTCGGCGCAGTTGGGTATGCGCTCTTGTTTGGTTTGTATCTGCCAAACCCGAAAGGCGAAGGTTTGCCACCAGCTGCTCACATTTCGCCAGTGAGCCTGCCGGTCGTGGCCGGGGCCTTTGCCTTCGGAATCGGCATGGTGCTCTCCGGGGCATGCATCAGTGGGCACCTCTATCGCATCGGCCAAGGATATTTGCGGGCGGTTCCGGCGCTCCTTGGCTCGTTGATTGGTTTCGGTCTCGGGTTCTTTACTTGGAACACCTTGTATCTCGAACAGGTGAGTGAAAGCCCCGTTCTGTGGTTGCCACGCTGGTTCGGATATTCCGGGTCGTTGCTCATCGTGCTTGTCACTGTGATCGTCGTTGCGGCATTGCTCGTGAAATGGGATCGCTCACCTGACGACACCACGCATCCACACGGTGCGCGTCGATTGTCGAGCCTCCGTGACGCCTATGACCTCGTCCTGGTGCGTCGTTGGTCGCCGGTGGCAACCGGTGCAATCGTCGGTGGTATCGGCATCGCTGCGTATTTGCGCACCACGCCATTGGGAGTCACCTCGCAACTCAGCACCCTGAGTCGCAGCTATTTGGATGCACAAAACGCCCTGCCGGAGGTGCTCCACGGCATCGACATGATGCGCGGCTGCGTGGCACTGGTGACGACAGCCATCACCAACAACGGCTGGCTAGTCATCGGCTTCGTCGCGGCCTCACTGGCAGCAGCCGTCGGTGGTGGACGTTTCAAGATGCAAAAGCCCACAGTTGGCAACTCGGTCACCGCCCTCGTTGGCGGTGTGCTGCTTGGTTGGGGATCGCTCACGGCATTGGGCTGCACCGTAGGAGTGCTGCTTTCGGGAACACAAGCATTCGCAGTTTCGGGCATCGTGTTTTTGGTAGTTGTCGCATTTGCCGTGTGGGTGGGCACCAAGTTGCGGCTGCACCGTCTCTTTGGCGCTTGATGCAACGGGTAATGCAACTCGCTGACATCGACTACCAACTGCCCGAGCAGCTCATTGCTCAGACACCCATCGAGCCACGTGATTCGGCGCGATTGCTAATCGACCGAGGGTCGGGTGCGCCGCGCGACGCAGTGATGCGCGACTTTGCGCAGTTGCTGCGTGATGGCGATGTATTGGTGGTGAACGACACCAAAGTGCTGCCGGCACGGCTGCGCTTGGTGCGCGCCACTGGTGGGGCAGTCGAAGTGCTCTTGCTCGAGTCGATGGACCCCTCTCATCGCGTGTGGGATGCACTCGTTCGACCCGGGCGCAAGATGAAGCCAGGAGAGGTGCTGCACGATGGTGGCGGTGCTCCGGTGTTGAGCGTGCAGGGTCGCGGCTCCCAAGGCGACACCTTCCGCGTGGAATTCGTTGCCGCTGATGTGGATCCGCTCATCGAGCGTTTGGGTGAAATGCCGCTGCCGCCGTACATCTCGCAGCGCTTGGGCGATGTGAGTCGATATCAAACCGTGTATGCCCGCGATCCGAAGTCTGCCGCAGCCCCCACCGCCGGTCTGCATTTCACCCCCGAACTGCTGGCCGCGGTGCGCGCGCAGGGCGTCCCCGTCGTTTCGGTCGAACTGGTAGTGGGGCTCGACACGTTCGCGCCAGTCACCGTTGACAACCCACTCGAACATGTCATCCACAGCGAGTCGTATCACGTGCCCGCAGAGACGCAGCACGCGGTAAGTTCAGCAAAACGTGTGGTGGCCATCGGCACCACGGCCACTCGTGCGCTCGAGTCGTTCGGGGCCACGGGCCAAGCTTCGGGGCGCACGAATTTGTTCATCACCCGTGGGTTTTCGTTTCAGCATGTGGATGTATTGCTCACCAACTTTCACATGCCACGCACCACGTTGTTGTTGATGATCGATGCGTTCGTCGGCGAACGCTGGCGACGGTTGTATGCCCATGCCATCGAGCATGAGTACCGCTTTTTGTCGTTCGGCGATGCGATGCTGCTCGACCGCCATCACGCCTAGCCTGACGACGATGTTTCGTGCCCACGCAGATGTGAGTGCTGTTGATGGCGCCGCGCGTGCCAGCATCGTCACCTTGGCGCGGGGCACGTACGTAACGCCCACGTTCATGCCGGTAGGAACCCGCGGCGCGGTCAAATATCTGAGCGCCAGCGACTACGAACAACTTGGTGCCCAGATCGTGCTGGGCAACACGTATCACCTCATGCTGCGCCCTGGCGCCGACACGGTGGCGCACTTCGGTGGTGTTGGTGCGTTTGCCGGATGGAAAGGTTTGACGCTCACCGACTCGGGTGGCTTCCAGGTGTTTTCGCTCAAGCCCGATGTTGACGACGACGGCGTGACGTTTGCGTCGACCTACGACGGCAGCAAGCATCGCTTCACTCCCGAGTCCGCAGTGACCACTCAAGAAAAACTCGGCGCCGATATTCAGATGGTGCTTGATGTGTGCCCACCACTGCCATCGACGGATGAAGTGGTGTATGAAGCACTGCGTCGCACCACCATGTGGGCTGCGCGAGCGCGGGCAGTGCATCAGCGCACCGACCAATCGCTGTGTGGCATTGTGCAGGGTGGCGTGAGCGAAACCATGCGGCGCGAAAGTGCTCAACAAATTGCGGCCCTCAATTTTGATGGCTATGGCATCGGTGGGTTGTCGGTTGGTGAAACGCGCGAACAGATGCTGCCGGCACTCGCTGCGGCTTTGGCCGAGTTGCCCACTGACCAGCCGCGCTACTTGATGGGTGTTGGTGATCCGGCGTCGATGATTGAAGCCATCGGTCTGGGTGTCGACCAATTTGACTGTGTTTTGCAGACACGCCTGGGTCGCCACGGCACGGCCCTCACGGCGCAGGGTCGGGTGAACTTGAAGCGGGCCGAATTCACCCAAGATGATGGTGCCCTCGATGATGCTTGTGGGTGCGCGGTGTGCGCGGTGCATTCGCGTGGTTATCTGCGACATCTCTTCCAGGTGGGCGAGCCGACTGCGTCGCGATTGGTGTCATTGCACAATCTGGCATGGACTATCGCACTCATGGGCCAGGCACGCAGTGCGATTTTGGCGGGCACCTTTGGTGCATTCCGCAAGCAAGTGCTAGACGTCTGGGCCTAGTGCGACGGTAGTGTCAGTTGCCATGTTCAACCTCATAATTGCCGCCGAAGAAGCAGCCCCGTCGTCGGGCGGAGGAATCCTCGGATTGCTCCCATTGATTCTCATTTTTGTAGTGATGTATTTCTTGTTGTTGCGCCCGCAGCGCAAGCGCACCAAGGAAGCCGCCGCATTGCAAGGAGCCATTCAGGTCAATGACTCCGTGTTGTTGACCAACGGCATCCTCGGTGTGGTGACCGGCATCGAAGACCGCTACCTGTGGGTAGAAATTGCCGATGGCGTGCAGGTGCAAGTAATGAAGGGTTCCGTTGGCAGTCGCGTCAATCTGGACGGCACGCCGATCGTGGCACCCAAGGCTGCCAAGGCACCGAAAAAGTCGAAGAAGGCCGACTCGGACACGAATGCCGATTCGGATGCAACCAAGGACAAGCAGTAACAACCTGGCGTTAGCCGAAGTTGTTGGGGCGTCTCGTTAAGCAATGTTGCGTGTAGCTGTATGAATCGTCGACTACTTGCGTCGCTGATTGGCATTTTGCTCGTTGCTGTTGTTTCGGTCGGCTTGACGGTTGCAAGTGGTGATGCTCCTTCGCTCGGTCTCGACTTGCAGGGTGGTGCGTCGATTACGTTGCAACCTGAGGGCGAATACGACGCTGTTGCGCTCGAGGTAGCAGTCGAGATCATTCGTTCGCGCGTTGACGCAATTGGTGTAGCCGAACCCGAGATCATTCGCCAGGGTGACACCGTGGTGGTGAACCTGCCAGGGGTAAAAGACCAGCAGCGTGCACTGGACATCGTGGGGCGCACAGGCGACCTGCAGTTGCGACCAGTGTTGCAATCGGGCAGCGTTGACCCCACGGCGGGCGAAGCGGGAACGACACCCACAACCGAGACAAGCTTGCCGACCGAGACAAGTGTGCCAACGGAGACAAGCCTGCCAACCGAGGGCGGCCCTGGTGAGTCGCGCGGCGGGCGAGTGATGGTGGATACGACGATTCCGACCGACACGACTATTGCAACTGACACGACTATCTCAACCGAGACAACAGTTGCGGCAACAACAGTTGCGGCAACACCACTTGATGCAGCAGCGCAGTCCGAACTTCCGCCGGATAGTGAAGTGCTGCTCGGGCGAGACGGCTTTGCATATCTTGTTGGCCCGGTTGCTGCCACTGGGCTGGTGTTTGAAAACAATGCGCAGGCCAACATTCAAGGTGCCAACTGGTCTGTGGTAGTGCAACTTCGCAACGGTGCAGCAGGTGCCGATATATGGAATGCCCTGACGTCACGCTGCTTTAGCCGCGATGCCACTTGCCCCACCGCCCAGATCGCCATCGTGCTCGACGGTGAAGTCATTTCTGCGCCGGTGGTGCAAGAAGCAGTTTTCTCGGGTGGCGAAGTGCAGATCACCGGTAATTTCACCGAGCAAGATGCCCGCGACTTGGCCAGAGTGCTCGAGTTTGGCGCAGTGCCCGTGAAGTTCGCGGTATCACAGGCGCAAACCGTGTCGCCAACGCTGGGCAGCGACTCGCTGCGGGCAGCGCTCATTTCGGGTCTGGTCGGCTTGGTCTTGGTGTTTTTGTTGATGCTGACGTACTACCGCTTCGTAGCAATCATTGTGTTCGTCGGTCTCGCTGTGTCGATTGGCATTCAATATTCGATCATCACCTACCTGTCCAGAACCAACGGTTTGGCGTTGTCCTTGTCGGGTATTGCGGGCATCATCGTGTCGCTCGGTATTGCTGTTGACTCATACATCGTGTTCTTCGAGCGGCTGAAGGACGAACTCGCTTCAGGTCGCACGCTGCGCAACTCTGCACAGCGCAGCTTTGAAGGTGCGTGGCGCACTGTTTTGGCTGCCGACTCGGTGTCGTTTTTGGCGGCTGCCGTGTTGTGGTGGCTGACTGTCGGTTCGGTGCGCGGCTTTGCATTCTTCCTTGGTTTGGCAACGCTGGCCGACGTGATGATCGTGTGGTTCTTTACGCGCCCGGCAATGTTGCTTCTGGCCCGTAGCAAGTTCATGGCTACTCGCTCCATGCTGGGCATTAAACCTCGTAAGGGTGCCGAGGCCAACTCATGAGTATCGGCGCAGGTTTCGGTCGGCTGTATCGCGGTGAGACCACGGTCGACTATTACAGCAAGCGCAAGCCAGCGTTCGTCATCTCGGGGGCGTTTCTCTTGATCTCGGTGGTGGCGCTCCTCATCGGTGGTTTGAATCTGGGTATCGACTTCCGCGGTGGTGTCGCCTGGGAGTCACCTGTCACCGCCACATTGAGCATGGACGCAGTGCGTGAGGTGCTTGAAGCAAACGACATCGACACATCGAATGCAAAATTGCAAACGTTGCAGGGTGCCGACGGAGAGCGGATTCGAGTGCAAGTTGGCGATCAAAGCAGCGCCGTGCGTGAAGCCGTGCAAACGGCGCTCGCCGAAAAGGCTGGGCTGCCGGTTGAAGAAGTGAGCGTGGCTGCGGTGAGTTCGTCGTGGGGGCGCAGTATCACCGTCAAGTCGATTCGTGCGTTGCTGGTGTTCTTTGTGTTGGTGTCGTTGTTCATCTCCTGGCGATTCGAATGGAAGATGGCTGCTGCCGCCATCGTGGCTATGGCGCACGACGTGCTGGTGTCGGTTGGGATCTACGCCCTATTCCGTTTCGAGGTCACACCCGCAACGGTGGTGGCATTTTTGACAATTCTTGGCTATTCGCTCTACGACACCGTGGTGGTGTTCGACAAAGTGCGGGAGAACATCGATCGTTTTGCGTCGTCTCGAATGTCGATGGGCAACATCGTTAACGTGTCGTCCAACCAGGTGTTGGCGCGCTCGTTGAACACCACATTGTCGTCGGCATTGCCGGTGGTGTCGTTGCTTGTCGTTGGTTCGCTGATACTGGGTGCCAACAACCTGCAAGAGTTTGCCATCGCATTGTTGGTGGGTATGTTGACCGGCACCTATTCATCAATCTTCATCGCCACACCACTCTTGGCGGTGTTGAAGAATCGCGAACCAAAATATGCCGCTGCGGTAAACGAAGTGGCCCAGGGCCCCGAAATGGCGGCTCTCTACGAACACACCACCACGCGCGCGGCCCAAAAGGCTGCTGCCGAGGTCACCACTTCGCGCGAATCAAGCGTGGCAAAAAGCACCGTCAACAGTGCGTTGACGCATCCGCCTCGCCCACGCAAACGCCGCCGCCGCCGATAACTCCCGGCCCTGCTTCGTAGGCTTGGCCTATGGCTTCTGGTTCGCGGGTGTTGCCGTGGCGGCGCCATCAGGCTGCTACGTCACACGAACTTGCCCCACTGCTGGCGGCGTATAAGCGGCGCCACCCCAAGGGTTCCGTTTCGCCGATCAATCGTGCGTATGACATGTCGCGTGAAGCACATCGTCACCAAACCCGCACCACGGGGGAGTCGTACATCACGCATCCGGTTGCTGTGGCCAGCGTGGTTGCCGACATTGGCTTGGATGAGGCCTCGATCATCGCAGCGCTCTTGCACGATGCGGTGGAAGACACCGAACTTACGTTGGCGGAAATTTCCGAAATTTTTGGTGACGAAGTTGCCAGCATTGTCGATGGCGTAACCAAGCTCGACCGCCTGCAGTTTGATTCGCAGGAAGCACAACAGGCGGCCACCATGCGCAAAATGTTGGTGGCGATGGCGCGCGACCTGCGGGTGCTCATCATCAAGTTGGCTGATCGGTTGCACAACATGCGCACGCTCGCATCTAGTTCGCCGGACAAGCAGCAACGCGTTGCCCAAGAGACCCTCGATATCTATGCGCCACTTGCGCATCGGCTCGGCATGCAGGAAATCAAACAGCAACTTGAAGACTTGTCGTTCGCAGCGCTGTTTCCCAAGCGTTATGCCGAGGTCGAACATCTTGTGTCGACCCGGGCGCCCGAGCGCAATGTGTACTTGGCACGCGTGCTCGGTCAAGTCGACAAAATGTTGGTTGGCGTAAAAATCAAAGCCGAGCTCACGTCTCGCGGCAAGCACTTGTGGAGCATCTACGAAAAGATGGTGCAAAAAGGGCGTGAGTTCGATGACATCTTTGACCTGATGGCCATTCGCATCGTGGTCGACGACGTGCGCGATTGTTACGGGGCACTTGGTGTGATTCACGGACACTGGAAGCCGGTGGTCGGGCGCTTCAAGGATTACATCGCGATGCCGAACTTCAACTTGTAGCATAGTTTGCACACCACCG
>SYEA01000050.1 GCA_005800965.1 Actinomycetota bacterium
AAACCGTCGCCGATTTCGTGACGGTTGGCGAGGCACAACTCACCAATGGTGTTGCCGATGGCGAAACGGTGCGCGGGCTACTTACCTCGTTGAGTCGTGCCCAGGCAACGGCACAAGTCATTGCCAAGGCTGGTGAATCGATCACCGACGACGATCGCGCAGTGGTGCTGGCCCAAGTTGAAGAACAAAACCTCGAGGGTTTTCCGCAATCGTTGCTTGATCTCATCGTCGAACTCCATTCCGCTACAGCAGTGCTGGGTCGCATCAAGGCTCCGAGCGCCGACGTGATCGCCGAGCAATACGCCAATAACCCAAAATCTTTGGGCATGTTGTGTGTGCGTCACTTGGTGGTCAACGATGAAGCACTGGCCAAAACGGCGTACGCCGAAATCGGCTCAGCCCCAACCGACGACGAGTTCGCCGCTGTCGCTGGCAAGTATTCCATCGAATCCAATGCCAAAGAATCGGGTGGTGCACTCACCGGGCAAACTGGCGACTGCATCAGCATCAACGAATGGCAAGCCGGTTTCGACCCGGACTTCGTCGCAGGTGCGCTCGGGGCTCGCACGGGTGTACCAACCAAGCCAGTGCAATCGTCGTCCGGTTGGCATGTGATTTTTATTCGACCGTTCACCGCAGTTGCCGAAAGCGTTACCGCAAATCTCACATCTGCGCCTGGTGAATATTTGTTGTTGGGCGCACTTGCCGACGCCGACATCACCGTTGCCTCTCGCTACGGGCGTTGGGATCCGCTCGCTGGCAGCGTCGTCGCTCCGTAGTTTTCGTGAACCGTCCGGTTGTTACCGTCGTCGGTTTGGGGCCTGGCCCACTCGGCTTGGTGACCCAAGAAACTCGTGACGCCATTGCGGGTGCAACCACTCGCTTCGTGCGCACCACTCGTCACCCGAGCGCTGCTCTCGTCGGCGATGCAATATCGTTCGACGACGAATACGAGCGCCACGACACCTTTGCCGAGGTGTATGCCGCCATCGCCACTCGGGTGAGCGAAGCCGCCTTGCGCGATGGCTCGGCGTTGTATGCAGTGCCCGGCTCACCGGGCGTGCTCGAAGACGTCGTGCAACGACTGCTTGCCGACACGCGGCTTGATGTGCGGGTGATGTCAGCGGTGAGTTTTTTGGATCTCGCCTGGTTGCGCCTCGGCATCGACCCGGTAAATCACAGTGTGCGGTTGGTGGATGCCCATCGGTTTGCCGAGGTTGCTGCCGACGACTGCGGCCCATTCTTGGTGGCGCAATGTCATGCCGACTGGGTGTTGTCAGAAGTAAAACTGGCCCACGACACGGCCCGCGGCGACGAGCCCGTTGTGGTGTTGCATCACTTGGGCTTGCCCGACGAACAGGTGGTGACCACCACATGGGACGACATCGACCGTCTCGAGCGGGCCCACGGCGTGGTGGCCGACCATTTGACGTCGATCTACATCGCGCAACTCGCCGAGCCGATTGCCGGCGAGATGGCCCGACTGCACCGTCTGGCGCGCACGCTGCGCGAGCAGTGCCCGTGGGACCGCGAGCAAACTCACGCTTCGCTTGTGCGTTATTTGATCGAAGAGACATACGAAGTGGTGGATGCGTTGAACGCACTCGACGCCGACGACCCCACCACCGACGACGCACTCATCGAAGAGCTGGGTGACTTGTTGTATCAAATTGAATTTCACACCACCATTGCCGAGCAAGAAGGTCGGTTCAGCCTGGCCGATGTTGCGCGCGCGACCCACGACAAATTGGTGCGTCGCCACCCGCACGTGTTTGGTGATACCTCAGCAACCACCGCAGGTGACGTGGTCAAGACCTGGGACGAAATCAAACAAGCTGAACGTGCCGAACGCGCGACACGTACGACGAGTGCGACACGTGCGAATAGTAAACCGCGACACGCGACTGACGAGCCCGACTTTTTTGCGGGTGTGGCGCGTGCTGCCCCGTCGCTGTCGTTGGCCCAAAAGTTGCAGAAGCGTGCTGCCGAGGTTGGCTTTGACTGGCCCGATGTTGCTGGTGCCACCGCCAAACTCACCGAAGAGATCGCCGAACTGCACGATGCGACACAGACGGGCGACCCCGACGCTGTGCGTATGGAACTTGGCGACGTGCTGTTTAGCGTGGTGAACGTGGCGCGCAAACTTGGCCTTGATGCCGAGACGGCGCTTCGCCAGGCCTCCGACAAGTTCGTTGTACGTTTCACCCGTGTGCAACAACTGGCCACTCAACGCGGGTTAGACCTAACTAATTGCGACCTTGCGCAACTCGATGCGTTGTGGGACGACGCCAAACGCGAACTCGCCTGAGCCACCCACCGACAGCCAACGAGACACAGCCAACTAGATTGGGCGCGCCATGAACATCGTCGACATAGTCGGGCGTGAAGTGCTTGATTCGCGCGGCAACCCCACGGTCGAAGTCGATGTGCATCTCGACGGTGGAGCAATCGGCACGGCAATCGTGCCATCGGGTGCTTCCACTGGAGAACACGAAGCAGTGGAATTGCGCGATGGCGGCTCGCGCTATCTGGGCAAAGGCGTGACCAAAGCCGTAGCAAACGTCAACGGAGAACTGCGCGCCACGCTCATCGGGCGCGACTCGGCAGATCAACGCGGCGCTGACGAAGCAATGATTGCCCTCGACGCCACTGCCAACAAAGGGCGGCTCGGTGCCAATGCAATGCTCGGTGTGAGCCTGGCTTTGGCGCAGGCCCATGCTCGCGCCACCAAGACCCCGTTGTATGCCTCCATCGGTGGTCCGGCCGCGTGTGTGTTGCCAGTGCCAATGCTCAATGTGTTGAACGGCGGTGCCCACGCCGACAACAACGTGGATTTGCAGGAGTTCATGGTGATGCCAATTGGTGCACCGTCATTTCGCGAAGCGTTGCGCTGGGGTGTCGAGACCTATCACGCGTTAAAGAGCGTGCTGCGTGAACGCGGGCTCAGCACAGCGGTGGGCGACGAAGGTGGGTTCGCGCCGAACCTCGCCAGCAACGAAGAGGCAATCGTGGTGCTATTGCAAGCAGTCGAGCGCGCTGGGTTCGTCGCGGGCAGAGACATCGCGATTGCGCTCGACCCCGCGATGAGCGAGCTCTACAAAAATGGTGCATATCACCTGGCCGGTGAGGGCAAGACCATGTCGGCTGGCGAACTGTGCGCATGGTGGGGCGACCTCGTGGCGCGCTACCCCATCGTGTCGATTGAAGATGCGATGGCCGAAGACGACTGGGACGGCTGGTCACAACTCACTGCAGCACTCGGCGACAAAGTGCAACTCGTGGGTGACGACTTGTTTGTTACCAATGCCCGGCGCCTGCAACGCGGTATCGACAGCAAAGTGGCCAACAGTGTGCTGGTCAAGGTAAACCAGATTGGCACGCTGACCGAAACACTTACCACCGTGAATCTGGCCGACCAACACGGCTACACCAGCGTGATGAGCCATCGGAGCGGTGAAACCGAAGACTCCACGATTGCCGACTTCGCCG
>SYEA01000051.1 GCA_005800965.1 Actinomycetota bacterium
AATCTCGCCCTCATCATCGAACACCACGCCATAGCGCTCGGCGATTGCCGCAAACTCGTCGGCTTCACTTTTTTCTGACTTCTGGGCAGCAATACCGAGATCTTCAGCGGAGGGGCCAGACTGCTTCAGACGGCGCGCTTCTTCAAACCGACGATGACGTCCCTTTTTCACTTGGGGGCTCCGTTGTTACTGACGGAGCCACGAGGGACATCCGCCTAGGCGATGGACATTGGCTAATACTTTACTGGCTGTCGGGCTCTTTGGCAGGGATGAGCCTGAGCCTGCCGTCACCGTCAAACGACAGACCGGTTTCGCCCGCCAGCAGCTTTTCGATGTCACGGCCGACCAAATCGCGTCGCCAGCCCTGCGCCAACCGCGACTCTCCCCCAGCCAGCAATGCCACAATGTCGCGATTCGTTGCCACCAATGTGGGGTCGATCTCATGGGTGCGAGCCAGTTCGCCAATCCATGCAGTTACCAGGGTGACCGCTGGACGCAGGCGCTTTTCCAGCGGGTCGTGTGTATTGGCTTCGATCTCCACCACTCGCTCGCGACCCTCGCGTACCGCCGCCAAGACCTCTCTGGCAATCGAGCCATTGAGATAACGCTCATCCACCCCACGTGCATGCGACAACTCTTCGGTAGATGCAGGTGCAGCCTGGGCGATACCGACCAACGCCATATCGCTCATCACGCGTCGTAGCGGAACATTCGTGGCCATTGCCCGACGTTCGCGCCACGCACCCAGCGCTTGTGCAACCCCGCGCGACACGCCCTTCAACGCGCGAGCGTCTTTGATGCGTAGCCAGGCTTCGTCGGGGTCGCTTTCTCCCCACGGCCGCATACGCAGTTCCTCGCAAGCTTGGGCCACCCATTCGCTGCGACCAAGTTCGTTGAGCCGCGAGCCGATGCGTTGGTAGAGCTGCTCGAGGTAAGCCACGTCACTGCGTGCATATTCGCATTGACTTGCGGTGAGTGGTCGACGCATCCAATCGGTCATGCGATCACCTTTGGACAACATCACCTTCAACTGAGACTGCACGAGCGCCGCCAGTGACGGCGTGGAATAGCCGATGAATCCTGCTGCTAGTTGCGTGTCAAACATTCGACTCGGCACTTCACCAACTGCGTAGCGCATGACTTCGAGGTCTTGCTGTGATGCGTGAAGCAACGCCAGCCCGGGCCCGCGCAACAAATCGCCGAGACCGCGAGGGTCAACTGCAAGTGGGTCTATGAGCACGTTGTTGTTACCCCATTGCAGCTGCACGAGGGCCAGGCGCGGAAAATACGTTCGCTCGCGGTGAAATTCGGTATCTAGCGAATAAATCGGTGCCGTTAGGGCATCACGCACTACGTCGGCCAGTGCCGCGTCATCGGCAACGAAGTGCTCGGCGATGGTCACACCGGCACCGGGTAGTTCACGCTTGGTCGCCTGCCGCGAGGGGGTTGCCCAAGGCTGCGAAACCAGCCGTGCCACCAGCCACGTTGATCACGTTGGTGACACCCGCATCGTGCAAGAACTCGCACGCCCGCATGCTGCGGCCGCCAGATTGGCAGACGACGTATACCGAGACCGATTTGCGGAACAACTCCACTGACTCGGGCACTCGTCCGAGCGGCACCGAGATTGCCCCCGGCACATGCCCTTCGCGGTATTCGTCAGGCTCGCGCACATCGATGACGGCAACGCCCCTTTCCAACAATGACGGCAAGTCAGCTGCAGTAATTTCCCGTATCGACACGAGCGCCGAGCCTATCCAGCACTACGCAAGGTGGCGGCGATATCGGTCAGTGTCCTCCGGTCGTTGATATTGACTGCTTCGTCCTCGTTTACTTGCCACCGGGCGACTCGCATGGTTGACACGGCCCGGTGCACAGCACGTTCACCACGTTCATAGGCTGCGCGCAAAGGGGCCAGAGCGGAAACATTTGCCGCCATGATCGACCAATGATCGCGATCCGCACCCGACGATGCAACAGCAACGTCCAGCGAAGAAACACCATCACTCAGCGCTGCAACCAACTGCTGCAGCGTGTGCCTCTTCACTAGTGGCACATCGCAACCCAGGATGATCGCTGATTCACATCCTCGGTCGCGCGCAGACGTGAGCGCCGCCAAAATGCCGAGCAACGAACTGCGCTCAGTGGTGTCGACACCAACGATCGCATCATTTACGTGGTCAGCCAACTGGTCGACTGCCAGTCGACGCTCACCACCCACGTACGCCAAACAATCCACGGGGACACCGCGCAAGATGTTCAATTGGTGGTCAAGCAAGGTGACACCATCAAATTGTGCGTCAGCCTTGTTTGATCCGAACCGCTTACTTGCCCCGCCTACTAAAACTGCGCCGAGGGTGGTCAACGCGGTCAGCCTCGCCCGCGCGGGTCGAGCTGCAGCAAGAACTGTTGACAGCGCACCGCTTCGGCTTCTTCGCCGATCACACCAGCATTCACCGCCAGCCCTTCCAAACATTCGAGAATCCCGTGGTTGGAAGGATGCACCCACCGCACGTAGCCCGACCCACGCCAGCCGTTGGCGCGCAATTGATCCAAACCACGGTGATACCCGACGCGAAATGCCATGTACGCCTCGATACCCGGCGTGCTGTTGCGCCCGAGAGCTGCCCAAGCTTGCAAACATGAGGGATACCTTGCGGCAATCGCAGCAACGGCCGCACGACGCTGGGCGGGTTCACTGGCCTGCGCCTGGGCCAACTCGTGTGCGATGTGTGCTGCAAGCGCTGGCATGACGGTTTCGGGTGGGCCACTACGCGACATCGAAATCGGCTGGTCACTCATCGGCTGGGCCTCATATGCACACTCTACGAAGGTGGTGCTGGCAGACTTTGCAGCGTCATGGATCTGTCCTCCTTCAATGCCCAATCGGCGCGCGACATGTCGCTCATCGCGATGGTGGTCGGTGTGCTGGGCGTGTTGTTGGTGCTGAAATTCGTGTCGTCGGTGGTGTCCAAGCTGCTGCTTTCCGCCGTGTTTGCCGGGGTCATCTGGCTCGGCTTCACCCAGCGCGACTCGCTGTCGGCTTGCATTGCCGAAATCGAGACCCGCGTCGAACAAGGTGACACCAGCGATATCACCTGTAGTTTCTTCGGGCGTGACGTCTCGGTCGAAATCCCGTTCCAGCAGTAAACCCAAGGAAGCCCGCCGGGCAGGTGGTGCTTCCCGCACCAGTGCATCGACACCAACCGTTGACAGTCTCCTAGATTTCCTGCATCGCTCACCCACCGCTCACCATGTAGTGGCTACAGCGGCCCAGCGTTTGCTTGCCGCAGGTTTCACGTGGTTCGACGCCACAAGCAGCCTGCCTTCAGCACAGAAGTCAGTCAAAGGTTTCGTCACTCGCGACGGCGCGCTCGTTGCATTCGTTGTGCCCCACTCCAGCGCGGATCACTTTCGCATTGTCGGCGCGCACACTGACTCGCCAGGCTTACATCTGAAGCCCAACCCTGAGGGTGTGGCGGCGAACTTTGGCACCCTCGAAGTAGAGATTTATGGTTCGCCTCTGCTGAACTCGTGGCTGGACCGCGATCTCAACATTGCTGGCTACGTAGTGCATCGTGATGGCACACAGCGATTGTTCACGTCGCCATCGCCGGTCGCTCGGCTTGCCCAGCTTGCGATTCATCTCGACCGCGGTGTCAACGAAAGCGGCGTCGTACTCGACAAGCACGCCCATCTGCGACCTGTTTGGCACACCGGTGCTGCTGACCTCAGCGTTCGCGAGCTTGCTGCCAGGTGGGCCGGGGTCGCCGAGCGCGATGTCGTCACTGTGCGTGCACAGTTAGTGGGCCATGAACCTGCGCGATTGATCGGCGTCGACCAATCGATGGTTGCAGGCGGACGGCTCGATAATCAACTGTCCTGTTGGGCGGCAATCGAAGCCGTGTGCAACACCACCCAAATCACGGCGAACGATGCAGGCATCGGTGTGGTGGCGTTGTTTGACCACGAGGAAGTGGGCAGCGAGAGCACTACGGGTGCTGCTGGACCACTCTTGGAACACATGTTGGAACGTATTGCTCATTCGATTGGCCGCAGCCGCAACGACTACTTGGCAATGTTGCCTGGCTCGTCATGTTTGTCGTGCGACAATGCCCACGCCGTGCACCCCAACTATCCCGAGCGTCATGATCCGAAGCATGCACCGTTGATCAATCG
The DNA here is from genome assembly GCA_005800965.1 of Actinomycetota bacterium. Classification (GTDB taxonomy): domain Bacteria; phylum Actinomycetota; class Acidimicrobiia; order Acidimicrobiales; family Ilumatobacteraceae; genus F1-60-MAGs027. The sequence goes on from SYEA01000051.1 coordinate 4,180, forward strand.
CGGTGTGGCACTAAAGAGCAATTCCAATCAACGTTATGCAACTTCAGCATCTTCAGCCGTGGCATTTCTTTCTGCTTGCACTGCTGCGAAGGTCAAGCACCAACTATTTGTGTCGCGCAACACCATGCCGTGCGGCTCAACCATTGGCCCAGTCACGGCAACTCGTCTCGGCATCGACACAGTAGATGTGGGCGTGCCTCAGTTGTCGATGCACTCGGCGCGCGAAGTGTGCGGGGCACGCGATGCGCTCGACTTGCCACGTATCATCAGCAAATTCTTGCGCGGCTAGCCGCTATTCCTTAAGCGTCACCCACTCGGCGACGGGCATCGTCGAACACAGCCTGCAGCGCCACAGCCAACTCCGCAGTTACCGCCGCCATACGGTCGCGATCCACTCGGCTGGTGGTGCTGCGCTCAACGACTATTGGCGCACCGATGGTGAGATGACATTTTCGCGGCCAAATCATCTTTGATCCCTTGCGCATAACCTTTTCTGATCCGCCAATGCCCACCGGCACGATGGGTACCCCGCGCTTCAACGCCACGTAGGCAGGCCCTTCGAAAAGTGGGTGCAACAGGCTGCCACTTTGGCGCGTGCCTTCGGGGAACATCACCAGCGGCTCACCAGCATCGAGCACAGCTACGCAGCGCTTCAGAGCCTCGAGATCAGCAGCACCGCGAGTAACAGGAAACCCACCGAGGAGGGTAAACACTTTGCCGATGCTGCGAATCTTCCAGAGTGAGTCTTTTCCCATGAAGCGGGCTCGTCGGCGGGTGATGAACGACGCCAATGGCGAATCGATGTTCGAGCGGTGCACTGGCGCAATGATGTACGCGCCAAATTTTGGTAAGTGCTCGCGGCCACTAATCGAATACCTAAACCAGAGTTTGCACAGCACCAGTAGCAAATCGCGAACCGCGAAGTACATCAATCGGGTAGCCAACGACTGCCCCACCAGCCCAGTCTCGTATTTTGTCATGACGATTTGAGGCGCAGGGTGAGGAGTGCTCGAATATCGGCAACTATTTGGTCAACACTGCGATTGCTCGTGTCCACCACGACGGCATCGGGTGTTTGGCGCAGCGGGCTGTCGGCGCGGGTGGAATCGCGTTCGTCGCGTTCGGCGATGGCACGCGCGATTTCCACCACGTCTCCCCCGTGCTGGGCAACTCGTCTTTCTGCTCGTACGAGAGGTGTGGCCACGAGATACACCTTCAACGTGGCGTCCGGAAACACAACCGAACCGATATCGCGACCTTCTACGACGCCCCCATGGTGATCGGCGATCCATTGTCGCTGTCGCAGTCGCATCTCGTCGCGCACGACTGAATTCGCAGCAATATGACTCACTGCTGCGTCGACTTCAGGCGTGCGAATCGCCGCCGTGGCATCCACATTGTCGACATGCAGAGTCTCGGTTGTTTGGTCGAAAAGTACGGTCTGTGCTATTCGACCAACTGCATCAACATCGGTAGCCGCGAGCCCTTTGCGCAACACCGCGAAAGTTACGCCGCGATACATCGCGCCTGTGTCAAGGTAAGCGATGCCCAAATCTCGAGCGAGCGCCTTGGCGATCGTGCTTTTGCCAGCCCCAGCTGGACCGTCGATGGCGACGACTACAGGTTGCATTACCAACTGGTATCGATCGGACGACCTTCGTCGTATCCCGACGAACTCTGAATCCCAACGACGGCGCGCGAATGCAAGTCGGTGATGCTGCGCGCACCTGAGTAGGTGCACGACGAACGAACGCCAGCCACGATCTGGTCGATGATGTCTTCTACGCCGGGGCGTGTGGTATCGAGATACATCCTCGACGTGCTGATGCCCTCCTCAAACAATTCCTTGCGGGCCCGATCCACCGCAGTTTCCGTGCGAGTGCGATTACGCACGGCACGATTTGACGCCATCCCAAAACTTTCTTTGTACAAGCGGCCCTGTGTGTCGCGCACCGTGTCGGCTGCCGATTCGTAGGTGCCTGCCAGGAGCGAACCAAACATCACGTTGCCGGCACCAGCAGCCAAGCCAAGAGCCACGTCACGCGGATACCGCACGCCACCATCGGCCCACACGTGCTTACCCAAATCTCGGGCTGCACTCGAACACTCGAGCACGGCAGAAAACTGCGGGCGCCCAACACCAGTCATCATGCGGGTAGTACACATCGCCCCTGGGCCTACGCCCACCTTGACGATGTCGGCACCGGCGTTGATGAGATCGCGTGTGCCTTGGGCGGTCACGACGTTGCCTGCCACAACGGGTGTGGCGTCAACATGGCGACGTACTTCGCTCACGACTTCAAGCATGCGATCTTGATGCCCGTGTGCGGTGTCCACCACGATGACGTCGACACCGAGCGCGGCTAGTGCTTTGGCCCGCGTAGCCGGATCAGCATTCACCCCAACTGCAACGGCAATCAGCAAGTTGCCATTGCGATCAACAGCCGGTTGATAAATCGTGCTACGCAGCGCACCTTTGCGAGTCATGCACCCACGCAGCTGACCCTGCGCCGAAACCACTGGCGCAAAGTTCAAGCGTGCTTCGGTCAAACGCTCAAACATTGTTTGAGCATCGAGACCCTCGGGGAGCGTGAACACTTCGCGACTCATGACGTTGGAAATCTGGGTAAAGCGATCGAAACCCGTGGCGTCATGTTCGGTGAAAATACCCACTGGCTGTTGGTCATCGTCAACCACCACCAGTGCACCGTGTGAACGTTTGTGAATGAGGCTGAGGGCTTCGCCCACAGTGTCGTGGCCCGACAAGGTGATGGGTGTTTCGTACACCGCGTGGCGTGATTTAACGAACGACACGACTGTGGACACCACGTCAAGAGGAATGTCCTGCGGGAGCACCACCACGCCACCGCGCCGAGCCACGGTTTCGGCCATGCGTCGACCAGCAATCGCCGTCATGTTCGACACCACAATCGGAATCGTGGTGCCAATCGCATCTGGGGTGCGCAGGTCGACATGCATCCGCGACGACACCGACGACAAACTCGGCACCAAGAACACATCGTTGTAGGTGAGGTCGTAGTTCGGTTGACCGTTCAAAAACTGCACGCCACACCTCCCGAACGAGCTTTATCTGACGCGCCAAGGCTACTCTTGCCCGCCATGGGTCTAACGGACGATTCCGCCGCAAGTTCATTTGGCAACTCAACTGATAGCGCATCTGCACGTCCGCTGTTGCTGGTGCATGGATGGGCTGGATCATTCGCCCACACCTGGCAACGCTCTGGCCTCGTTGATCTACTTCGGGAATCAAGGCGAACGGTCGTGGAATATGACCTACCCGGACATGGTCGTGCCTCCAAGTCACACGACCCAGCCGACTACGGCGATCTGGCTGGGGATCTGCAAGCGCATATCGCGCCACACGGAGTGGTGGATGCAGTGGGATTTTCTCTCGGTGCGATCACTTTATTGCGCGCACTAGTGACATGGCCGCAAAGTTTTGGCACGGTGGTGTTGGCTGGCATTGGCAACGGCGTGTTTCAGCCGCACGACCCAAGCAACACTGAAAAGATCCTGGCCGGGCTCGAGGGCCGCAGCGCACCGGGTGATATCACCGCACGACTCTTTGGCAAGATCGGCAACGAAGCAGGTAATGATCCGTTGGCGCTCGCGGCGGTTCTGCGGCGGCCGCGACAAGAAGCCTTCACGGCTGCCCAACTCGCCCAGATCTCCAACCCGGTAATCATCGCCATGGGAGACAAAGACTTCTCGCACCCTGCAGATGCGTTGGCTGCAGCATTCCCCCAAGGACGCCTGGTTGTTCTGCCGGGCATCGATCACTTTCGTACTCCCGAGTCGTTTGAGTTCATCGACTTGGTAATGTCGCTCTTCGCTTAGCGTGAACTCACCGATGAGCCGCGTGCATACTGCAAACGAAGCTGGTATCACCGCGGCAGTCGATGCGCTTCGCAGAGGTCAACTCATCGGGCTCCCTACCGAGACCGTGTATGGATTGGCCGCAGACATTGCCAACGAGGCCGCGCTCAGAGAAATCTTTCGGGTGAAGGGTCGCCCCAGCGAACATCCGCTCATCGTGCACATCGCTGACATATCCCAGCTCGATGGCATGGCATCGTATGTAAGCCCTGCGTGCCGAGCATTGGTCGACCACTGCTGGCCTGGGCCGCTCACTGTTGTGGTGACTGCAGCACCACATGTCAGTCGCGTCGCAACTGGCGGGCTTGACACCGTGGCAGTTCGCTTGCCGTCCGCTGGTGCAGCGCAAGAAGTCATCAAGCGACTAGGCAATGCAGTTGCCGCACCATCAGCAAATCGGTTCGGTCGGGTCTCACCAACCACGGCGCAACATGTGGTTCACGATTTGGGCGATGACGTGGCGTTGGTGCTCGATGACGGCCCATGCGAAATTGGTGTGGAATCCACCATCGTCGACTGCACCAAACCCCAACCCGAAATTTTGCGACCAGGCTCAATCACCCCAGAGGACGTAAGGCGCATTTTGGCCACGACCGATGTTGATCTTGCCGACGGTATCTCTGGCCCATCACGTGCCTCGGGAATGCTGGCTCGCCACTACGCCCCACTGGCCAATCTGGTATTGCACGAACAGCAAGCGACAGTTCCCCCAGACGGCTCCCCTGTTGTGGATTGTGCCACTGACCCAATTGCCGCCGCCCACGACCTGTACGCCAATCTGCGCCACCTTGACGCGCTTGGGCACCGTATCGTCCACGTGATCATGCCCCGGCCCGAAGGGGTTGGTTTTGCCCTGCGTGATCGGCTCAAAAAGGCCGCTACCGCCTTGTAGCCTACCTTTACCCAATAAGGACGGTCAGATACCGTCCAACTCCTAGGGGGAGAAAAATGAAGAAAAGCAACATGCGTCGTTTCGGCGCGCTGCTTGCAACTGGAGCACTTGTGCTCGCAGCTTGCGGCGGCGACGATGCGACCGAGGAGGTCACTGAGGAGACTGAGGCACCTGCTTCAGACTGCGCAGTTGACACCCTCAACATCGGAACCATTCTTCCGGTGACAGGTTCACTCGCGTTCCTTGGACCACCTGAAGTGGCAGCCTCGGGTTTCGCAGTGGAGGACATCAATGCAGCCGGCGGCGTGCTCGGTAACCAGGTTGTTCTCAACCAGGGTGACTCGGGCGACGCAACGACTGACACCGCCAACACTGAAGTCGACCGTCTGCTTGCAGCCGGCGCCCAAGTGATCATCGGTGCAGCTTCGTCTGGTGTTTCGTTGACCGTGATCGACAAGATCACCTCAGCTGGCGTGGTGCAATTCTCACCAGCCAACACCTCGCCAACCCTCACCACGTACGACGACAAGGGCCTGTACTTCCGTACTGCTCCGTCGGACTTGCTGCAGGGTCGCGTGTTGGCCAACCTCGTCATTGAGGAAGGTTCAACCTCAGCAGCAGTGCTCTACCGCAACGATGCCTACGGTGTCGGTCTTGCCGAAGCTTTCAAAGCTGACTTTGAAGCCGCAGGTGGAACCGTGCCAGAGTTCATCGAGTACGCAGAAGGAACCGAAGCCTTTGACGCCGAAGTCGACAAGGTTGTTGCCGCTAACCCGGACGCAGTCCTCATCGTCGGCTTTGCCGAAACTGGTCCGATCCTCAACACCATGCACGAGCGTGGCGTTGGCCCAACGGCCAAGAAGGTCTACGGAGTGGACGGCAACATTGCCGGTCTCGACAAGTTGGTCTCGGATGTCTCCATCCTGGCCGGCATGAAGGGCACCACCCCATCAGTTGACCTCAACACGATCGGCGACTTCGTCGCTCGTCTCGATGCCGCAGGCGTCGATGGCGTGTACGACTACGGCGCAGAGACCTACGACGCAATCGTGATTTCGGCACTCGCTGCTGAAATTGCTGGTTGTGCCGATGGTGTTTCGATCGGTGCTCAGATCAACGGCGTAACCAAAGACGGCGAGAAGTGCACCGATTTCGCATCGTGCCTCTCACTCGTCCAGGCCGGAACCGACATCGACTTCGACGGTCTTGGTGGACCGTACGAGTTCGTCGAAGCCGGTGAGCCAGCAGCAGCCTCGTTCCGTATCATTTCGTACGGTGCGGCTGGTGCAGACACCTCGCTAGACAAGTACGTCTTCGCGAGCTGAGTTCGTCTCAGAAATAGAAGGCCCCGCCCGGGAAACCGGGCGGGGTTTTTCTTTTGTACCGACAGTCGCGTTACGACGCGAGCGTACCGAGATAGAGCTCGATGACCTTGGGATCGTGCAATAACTTGTCGCCCGTATCTGTGTAGGCGTTGGTGCCTTGATCAAGCACATAGCCGCGATGGCATATCTGCAGACAACGACGCGCATTCTGCTCAACCATCACGACAGATACACCGGCCTTGTTGATTTCACGAGTGCGTACGAAAACCTGATCTTGTAACACCGGTGACAAGCCGGCAGACGGTTCGTCGAGCAAGATGATCTCGGGGTTCATCATGAGTGCTCGACCCATTGCCAACATTTGACGTTCGCCGCCAGACAGCGAGCCAGCACGTTGCGAGCGACGCTCGGCGAGTCGCGGAAACATGTTCTGAACGAAATCTGCTCGCTCGCGAAACTGCTTGGGCTTGAGGTAAATGCCCATCTCTAAGTTCTCCAAGATGGTGAGTGACGGGAACACGTTGTCGCGCTGGGGCACGTACCCAATGCCGCGCTCCACAAGTTCGTGGGCGTGCAGACCAACGATCGATTCGCCGCGATGAGTGATAACGCCCGACTGCACACTCAACAAACCGAACAACGCTTTCAGCAAGGTGCTCTTGCCTGCCCCGTTTGGGCCGATGATGCCAACGATTTCGCCGCGATGCAATGACAACGAGCAGCTGTTGAGAATGTTCACCCCAGGCGTGTAGCCCGCCGTGACCCCCTTAGCTTCGAGCAACACTTCGGCAGTCGCTGGATTGGCGCTCATGTCAGCTCTACTTGCGAGAGGTCCTCGCCATGGTGGGCACCGAGATACGCGTCAACAACAGCCTTGTTCGTTTTAATCTCCGCCGGGGTTCCCTGTGCAATGATGCGGCCCTCGGCCATAACCACTACCCAGTCGGCGATTTCTTGCACCACATCCATATTGTGCTCGACAAATATCACGGTGCGCCCTTCGCCTGGCAGGGCCTTGATGAGTTCGAGCAAACTCTGGGCCAAAGCCGGGTTGACGCCCGCCATCGGTTCGTCAAGCATGACCAACCGAGGGTCGGTCATGAGGGCGCGGGCCATTTCCAATAATTTGCGTTGACCGCCCGACATGGTTCCGGCGTACTCATCTCGCATATGAGTGAGATTGAACCGCTGCAAGATCGCCTCGGCACGCTGCTCGATCTCTTCTTCCTGCTTCGTCCATGAGCCCGGAATGAGAGCGGCCCAGAACTTCTCGCCGCGCTGGCCAAGGGCGCCCAGCTTCATGTTTTCGATCGTCGACAATTTGGCAAGAGCTTTGGTCAACTGAAAGGTGCGCACCATTCCCTTGGCGGCAAGGCGATGCGGTGGCATGCCAGTAATGATCTTGCCGTCGAAGCGAATCTCGCCTTCATCCACCCGATCAAAGCCGGTGAGCAGATTGAAAAACGTGGTTTTGCCAGCCCCATTGGGCCCGATCAGCGCTGTGATCTTGTTGCGACGAATCTCAAGTTGTTCAACGTCCACCGCCCGCAGGCCACCAAACGCCTTGACGACGCCGGTGGCAACGAGGATGGGTTGGTCAGCGTCGGTCAAGGGCCATCTCCTCACGCGAGCCAAAGATTCCTTGCGGACGGAAGCGAGCCAGGAGCATGAGCCCCAGCCCAACCAAGATGAATCGCAGCATCGAGATATTGAAATCTGACAGTTGCACGGTTTCTTCCAGCGTGGATCTCACATTGGATGGAAGCTCGCGCAAAGTGTTCTCAATGAACACAATCAGCGTCCAGTAAATCGACGAGCCGACGATTGGTGACCAGATTCTCCCAGGGCCGCCAACAATCAGAATCGTCCAAATGGTAAAGGTGATGACCGGGTTGAATGTGTCTGCCTGCACCGAGGCTTTTTGAATAACTTGCAGCACACCAGCAACGGCACCGATCATTCCACCGAGCATGAGTGATTGCATCTTGTAAAAATACGAATTCTTGCCCAGAGCACGCGCGGCGTCTTCGTCTTCACGAATAGCGCGCAGCGTTCGTCCCCACGGTGAGCGCATCAGCTGGCGCACCATCAAGGTGATCAAGATCAGCAGCGTCCAGCCGACCAAGAGCACCCAAACGTCACGCCCCAAATACTTGAACGGGCCAAACGAGTAGAACTGACCCAACTCAAACGGGCTCAAGTCATAGAACGGCCCAGCAAATTGATTGACGCCCTCTACCCCGCCCGTAATCGGCTGCATCACCCGTGAACGCGCCAGCAATCTAATGGTCTCCGACGCGGCGATGGTGACCAGCGATAGATAGTCAGCCCGCAACCGCAGCGTGGGCAAACCCAGCAGCATCGCGAGAACGCCGGCATAGATGAACGCGAAAATGATGCCGACCCAAAAGTTCCATTCCAGCCAGAACACCGACACACCGACGCCGTAAGCGCCAGCAGCCATGAAGCCCACCTGTCCGAAATTCATAAGGCCCGTATAACCAAAATGCACGTTGAGCCCGACTGCCGCTAATGCATAGACGACCACTTCCGGGCCAATCATGGCGGAGAAGGACCGCTCGAAAATAAAGCCCCAGTCCATGTCAGCCAATCCGTTGTTTCTGGCCGAGTATTCCTTGCGGTCGAAGCAGCAATGCCAAAATCAGCATCACGAGAGCAGTCATGTTCTTGAGTTCAGTATCGATGACGAGTGTGGACCAGTTGATGGCAATACCGACCATCAACGCCCCGACGAGGGCACCGTACGCGGTGCCGAGCCCGCCCAGTGTCACTGCAGCGAACACCAGCAGCAAAATGCGTGCACCGATATCCCACTTGACGGTGTCGAATCCGAAGAACGTTCCCGACAAGGCCGCCAGGGCCCCGCCGAATATCCACACCTGGGCGATCACTCGCTCGACATTGATGCCAGATGATTCGGCCAGATCGCGGTTGTCAGACACAGCGCGCATGGCACGCCCGGTACGTGTGCGGTTGAGGCCGATGCCAATCGCAATCAGAATGATGATCGACACCACCATGGCTGCGGCATCACGGCTGGTGAGCTCCATTCCCAGAAACGAGTTCGCCCGTTGTGAGGCGTAATCTTTGTACACCCGGTAGCGGCTGCCAAAAAAGTACACAAAGACGTAGCGCAACAGAATTGCCATACCGATGGACATCACCATCTGGGCGAGGAGCGACACACCCGAATTTCGGGCCGGACGAAACACGACTCGATTGAGCACATAACCCAGTACACCACCCATGACCGCCGCAAGCCCGGTAGCAACGATGAAATTGACGCCAGTACCGAAAGGCGCTGGCCAGCCCGCGAGAAAGCCAAATGTTCCGACTAGCCCGTAAATATTGAAGAAGTATGCCATCAGGGTGCCCCACGTGATGAGTTCGGCGTGAGCAAAGTTCACCAGGCCCGTGGTGCCAAAGATGAGCGACAGACCGATCGAAGCCATTGCCAAATACAAGCCCAGTTTTAAGCCTTCAAGCGTGAGTTGGCTCAAGCGCCGCAACGAAAAATTGCTTTCGGACACCTCAATGACCGTGTCGGCGGTAATCAACGGAAAGATGATTCTTTGGTCTGCATTTTCGCTGACTTTGACCACCAAATTTGCGCGTGTCGGATCTTTCAGTGCCACGCCTTCAGGCAACGTAGATGTGTTCAGCGTGATGGAGTATTCGCCTGGACTAGAGACGGGAATACGGAAATTGCCATCTTTGTCGGTCGTGGCTCCCCCAACGTCGTCGATGGATAGCTCGACTCCTTCGACAAACACCTTTGCGCCCGTAGCGTCGGTGTACTGCAGCGTGCCGATGACACCAAGATCTTCTTGCACGGCTGCCACCAGCGCCGCACTCTGGCCAGCGCCACCAAGCAGCCCAAAGCCAGCTCCGAGAGCCAAACCCAAGACCAGGCGCGCGGTCCGACGTGAATTTGACATCGTCATAGTGTGCCACATTCCCTGCCAGAACCAGCAGGACATCGCACGCGATGAGGAGTTGATTTATCCAGCAATGGCTTTGATTTGGGCTTGGGCCACCAGATTCAGTGCTGCTAACCACACGGCCACACTGCCGGCGATATGAATCGCAACGAGCGCAATCGGCACACCAGTGAAATACTGCCAGTAACCAAGCCCGCCTTGCAGAATCGCCAGCACCAGAAATATCTCCCAGGCAACAGAGATGTGCCGCTGCCGGCGGACTTGACGTCGTAGCACTAGGCCCAACAGCACGGCTGCGCTCACGGTGGCAATTACCGACACGCTATGGATTCGAGCCGCCACGGTAAGCACCAAGTCGAATCGTGGCGCCAACTCATCACCCGCATGAGGGCCGGCACCTGTCACCACCGTGCCCGTCACGATTGCAATGCCTGTCAGCACCAACACATATCGACCCAGCGCTGCTATCCGACTTTCGACACTCAATGACCAAGCTTGACGTTCGAGCAATGTACGCCATGACACGATCGGCGTACTTTCAGCGGCGCTGGATGTCGAGATACCTCGCACCAACCAGAAGGCCCACGTCATTAACACCATTGACAGCAAGTAGTGACCCATGTTTGACAGCGGGTGCAGACCCGTGAGCACCACGATGCCCCCGAGCACTACCTGCCCCACCACCCCAAGCACCATCAGCCCAGCGAGTCGAACCAAACGCGCACTGCGTGGGCGTACCGCAAACGCTGCTGCCATCGCAGCAATGACACTGGCGGCTACCACCCCGGTGAACAAGCGGTTGACTTGCTCGATCGCCGCATGTGGGCTGGAAACATCGACAAAACGCTTTTCGTTGCAGGCGGGCCAATCGACACAACCCAAGCCCGAACCTGTCAATCGCACCAATGAACCGGTGATGATGATGACATACAACGAACAGAACGCCAACCACGCGATGGTGCGATACCGCCGCAAAGTAAGCCAACCGGTCTCCCCCACAGGTACTTCAAGCGACATCACCTGGAACGCTACGCAATCGACGTTATGTCTGCACATTGCTGAGGATGAGTGGTTCGTGAGTAATGTCACCACGTGAAGAAATACGCCGTGGAGACCCGCCGGGTGGAGATTCTGGAGGCCACATGCGAGGTGGTCATTGAGCGAGGTTTTGCTGGCACACGCATTGCCGACGTCGCGAAGCGACTCAGTGTGTCCAACAGCCTGATTCACTACCACTTCGACAGCAAAGAAGCTTTGCTGGCTGCAGCTTTCGAATATTACGCCCGAAAAGATTTGTCTGAAATGGAACGCGACATCGAACTCGGCCAATCGGCCACGGCGCAACTGTGGCGCTTGATCGAGAGTTACGTGCCTGAAGGCAGCGACGACGTGGAATGGATGCTGTGGATTGATGCGTGGGGCGAGGCGCTACGCAACCCGTTGATGAAGAGCATTAGCCAGCAGCTTGACGAACAATCCATCGGGTTTCTCGAACGGGTGTTGCGTCGCGGTAATGAGACTGGGGAGTTCCGCTGTGACCAGCCGCGAATCTCAGCCATGCGCATTACCGCACTAATTGACGGGCTAGCAGTACAGTTTGCCGCTCATGAAGGCGTTGTAAAGCGCAAAGAACTCATGCGCACTCTGCGGGCACTAGCGGCATTCGAAACAGGGTTGTCCCCCGATGACATTCGGGATGGCAAACGCAGCAGTCGACCCGTATCAACCCGCGTGACGATGCCTGCTGTAGCCCCGGCTGGCGCCGCCCCTACGGCGTTAACAGATGCCGCGCTGCGACATCTCGTGGCCACCATTGCCGATGCACAACTACGTGGCGATCTCAGCACGTGGATTGCCTTATGGGCCTCTAACGCCGAAGTTCAGATGCATGATGCCAGCACAGCCAAGGGCGTCGACCAGCTCTCTGATGTGTTTGCCAAGAACTATGCGGCCGATCGGTGGACACTCCAAAGCCCCGAGATTGTGTTGTTCGTCGTCGACGAGGCAGCCGGCACGGCCACCGGTCGAATCACGGTGACCGAGCGATTTCAGCGCCGCAACGGCGCCGTTGGCTCTCGGATCGCGACCCTGCATGATCGATACGAACGCGGCCCAGCGGGCTGGCTCGTCGCAGCCCGTCGCTACGAGGTACTCGACTAACCAGCACCTAGCCCGCCGCTACACGGCGTCGCGGGCCCCACCCAACGTGAGGGTCGTCCCACGGTCTGCGGGTAGAGACCACGCTGGGTGGTCACACTACCTGTTTGAGTGAGAAATTACTCAAGTTGTTGCCCTGTGAGCCGATCCCTTGTGCGGATCTCACACAAGGAGCACTACCCATGGTTCTCACCGCACTCGCTACCACAGTTCTTATCAGCCTGGCCGCCCAAGGCGTCGGCAGCGCGGCTCAGGGTTCTTCGAACCCCACCACGTCACAGGCCTCCACCTCTGCCACCGGCAGCGTCACCCAGAACCGCTACCCCCAGTTTGGCGACAACAACAGCGATGTCGTGCGCCTGCAGCAAGCAATGATCGTGCGCGGGTTCACCCTGAAAGGTGGGGTCGATGGTGAATTCTCGGCTCGCACTCGGGCCACCTTGCGCAACCTGCAAAAGGCCGTGGGTCTTCGTGCCACTGGCGTTGTTGACGAACGCACTGCTCGCTTCTTGGGTCTCATCACCGTTGCTCGATTGACACCAGAGACGTTGCCAAAAGCCGGTGACACCGGTGATGCCGTGTGGGCAGTACAGCAAGCCTTGATCAACAACGGCGTCGAGGTCAAAGGTGGCGCCGATGCCCACTTCGGTCTCGCCACCACGGTTGCACTCGCTACTTACCAGAGTCGCAACAAGTTGCCGGTTACCAAAACACTTACGCACGCCACGGCATTCTCCCTTGGTCTGGTTGATACTGCCCCAGCACCAGTCGCCGTAGCAGCGCCAGTAACCCGATCGGTTGTGGCCCAGCCAGTAGCAGTTGCTGCTCCTGCTACAGCCGCCCCTGCTGTTGCAAGTAGTGCAACACAACTGAGTGTCAACGGGTTGCCCTCACGCGGCCAAAGTGGTGATGCTGTTCGCTTAGTGCAGCAGACACTCATCAATAACGGCATCGAAGTCAAAGGTGGCGCCGACGGCGTCTTTGGTCTTGCTACAGCTATTGCGCTGGGCAATTTTCAGGCCAGCCGCGGTTTGCACACTTCGCAAATGCTCGACTTCCCCACTGCTCAGGCTCTTGGCCTGATTCCTTCACTCGAGTCGCTCGGAATCCCCACCATTCAGGTGTTCCCGGTGCAGGGTCGCTGTTCATTCACCAACACCTGGCAGGAATCGCGCGGTACCCGCCTGCACGAAGGTGTGGACATCATTGCCCCGAAAGGCAACCTGATCTATGCAGTAGTTGATGGCACCATCACTCGCGTGTACAACAACGCCAGTATGACAGGCAACGGTGTGCGACTCACCCAAGCCGACGGCACCTACTTCTTCTATGCCCACCTTGACACCATTGCACCAAATATTGCAGTTGGTACGACAGTGAAGGCTGGTCAGATCCTGGGCACCAATGGTGCAACAGGCAATACGGGCACTGCCCACTTGCACTTCGAGGTGCACCCACGCGGTGGAGCTCCGATTGACCCAACGCCCATCGTGGCTGCGGTGAATGCCTGCCACATCACGGACGCACGCCCACAACCGTAAGCGAACAAGATCTCGGTGCTTCGTCGCGACGAACACCTGAGTACCCACCGCGGGGTGGCGCGATGTGAGAACCACGTCGCTCCGCGGTGGCGGGTTAGTAGGTGTAGTCCGAACTCTCTAAATGCGAGTTATCTGCCAGCCGAGTGAGGCTGAAGGTGAAGCCGTCTCCCAGTTGCAACGCCTCAAGGCGGCTGATCGTGGCGTGACCAATCACGAATCGCTCCCACTCCCAAGGGGTTGGGGCCAATCCGAGCAGATGACAAATCAGCACACTGTTGGTGCCAGCGTGGGCCACGAAGGCCACACGATCGCCCGGTTCATCAATATGCCATACCGGCAGCTCATGATCGGTGCGATAGATACCACGCTGGGCGAAAAACTCGTTTGCTCCCTTGTGGATGCGTTTGGTGAAATCGCTGACGGCTTCGCCACCTTCTAAGCCAGCCCAGCGCTCGGCGGCTGGCCGACGCTTTTCTTCGCGATAAGCAGCTTCAGCTTTTTCTGCGGGGTTGCCCTGCCAGATTGGGCTGCGGATTTCTTCGAGCCAAGGCTCAATCACTTCGCCCCGACGCTGGGCATGCAAAATTGGGGCCGCCGTTTGCCGCGTACGCAGCAGTGGCGACACATACACATGGTCAAAATGCTCAGCCTCGAGCCGATCAGCCAAGCGGCGAGCCTGACGATGGCCACGCGCCGTTAACGGAGGGTTGTCTTGGCTGAAGCCATCGCGCACCCACTCGGGTTCAGCGTGGCGAATCAGAGTGATGAACATGCCCGCAGACTACTGCGATGTGGTCGTAGTAACGAGCGCCGAGACTCCACAGTCAACGAAAGTTTGCCGAACAATTTCTAAATATTCTTCATCGTCGACATCAACATCATCAAGGTTGCCCGAAGAACCGAACAACTCGAACATCTGTTGTCCGATGCATTGCGCTTGCGAGGCCTGCAACGCAATGTCATACGTTTCGCCAATGGCAAAGCCAAGTGTTTGCAGCTCAAGTGCGGTATCCGAGCCATCTTCAATGACGTCACGGCTGGGCTCCTCCACAATCTCGGGCAGTGGCAATGTTGTGCCAGTTAACGCAAAGCCCGGGTTGGTCGCGCTTCGGGCTAACTCGCATTGATCTATCAGAAAATCTTCCACCGCAGCGAGTGCTTCGACCACCGACTTGTCGGTAAATGCCACACGGGCGCTTGCTACGCGCGCACTAGTCAAAGCGGCGATGGGATCAAAGCCAACCGTGTCCAGGCTCACGACTAACTGGCCGTATGCCGCCAGCAGCACCCCGAGCGGTTCGCGCAGCGAGCGAGGCGACACCTCGCGCATCACCGCAACCAGATCAGACATTGAAACAACCGACTCCTGCAGCTCAAGTGATGTGGTGGTATCAAGTTCGCTGACTGCGCGCTCAACACGCTGTCGCGATGCAGCAAACAAAGTACCTTGCGTACATGCTTCGTCTAAGGACGCATCTCCACACCCAATCAGTAACACAGCAAGCAACGCAGTTGCCGCTGCGGCAGTCAGACGACTAACGAAAGATGTCACGAAGCACCTGCTGACGTATCACGCATTGTCTCTGTTGTTCCGGTTGCCATCAGCCACGACTCGTACATGCGGTAATACTCGCCTCGTTGCTGCATGAGCTGATCGTGTGAGCCATCATCAACGATTCGGCCGTTGGCAAGCACCACCACACGATCGGCGCGAGCCGCAGTGGACAATCGATGAGCAATAGAAATGGTGGTGCGCCCTTGAGCCAGTTTGCGCAAGGCCCGTGCCAACCGCACTTCGGTGAGGGCATCAACCGAGGAAGTGGCTTCGTCCAGGATCAAAATGTCGGGGTTCACCAGCGAGGCGCGGAGCAAGGCCACCATCTGACGCTCTCCTGCCGACAGTGATTGCCCTCGCTGGCCCACCGGGGTTTCTAACCCCAGCGGTAAGTTGGCGACCCAGTCGTCGAGCTCGAGCCGCGAGACAGCGGCGCGCAGTTGTGCATCGGTCGACGCAGGTTGGGCAAAACGCAGGTTGTAGCTGATGGTGTCAGAAAACAGGAAAGGCTCTTGTGGCACCACGGTTAAACGATTGCGCAAATCCTCGTTGGCGACGTGCCGCACATTAACCGCCCCGATCGTCACGCGCCCCGCCGTGGGGTCAGCCAGACGGGCAATGAGCCGGGCGATGGTCGTTTTGCCAGAGCCCGATTCCCCCACTAACGCAACATGCTGGCCAGGTGCAATGGCAAGACTTAGTTGCAGCAGCACGTTGGTCGGCGCAGTTTCTTCCTCACGGGGTGCATAGGCAAACGTGACCTCGTGCAGTGACACCCCCAGTTGACCTGCGGGCAATGCCACAGGATTGCTTGCGGGTGGCGGCCCAATGGGCGTGTCGAGAATTCCCAATACGCGCCGCAAACCTGCCACGGCAGTTTGGGTTTGGTCGATAACTTCGGTGAACTCAGCGATGGGTTCCAAGAATCGATAGGTCAAGAACATGAAACCCACCAATGACCCCGCGGTGAGACCAGCGGCTTCACCACGCCACACCCCGATGCCCACCACGGCCACAACGGTAAGCACACTGAACACTTCACCCGAAGGAAACAAAAAAGCACCGATGATTCCTGCCCTTATCGACACCTTTGAGCGTTGTTTTGTGGCATGTTCGACTCGCTCGAGCGCTGGCTCGACTGCGTCGTAGGCCTGCAGTGTTTCGACACCCGACACAGTTTCGCTCATTGCTGAAAGCATCGAGCCGTTGCCTGCGCGCACCCGGTCGTAGGCCCGCACCAATCGTCGTTGCACCAAACGCAACACGATAATGAGCGGTGCAACGACGGCGAAAGCAACCAAGGCCAATACCCAGTCGTAGGCCAACATCGCGCAAGCGACTACGAACATCAACGACAAATTCAGCATCCATGACAACCCACCCCAGGAGAAGAACTGGGTGAGAGTTTCGATATCGCTCGTTACTCGTCCTACAAGTGCACCGCGGCGTTCATCGTTGTGGTCAGCCAAACTCAATCGATGGATGTGTTCAAACAGCCTGACGCGTAAACCATAAAGCCCTCGCTCGGCTGAAGTGCCGAGGCGCTGCACAGCCGTGCGCTGACTGAACGCCGCAATCATCACGATGACTGCAGCAACGAGACAAAGCTGCACGATCAAATCGAGACGCACCACGCCGCCAACAAAACCCTTATCGATCGATTGCTGCATAACCACGGGAACCGCCACACGCCCTGTGGCGCCTACCAACGCCAGAAAAAACGTGAGCAACAGGCCTTTGCCGAGAGCGGGTGCTTCAACAATGCCCTGCCGTATGGTGTCAACTGCTCCACGCCGCTGCACACCTTGTGTGATGTCATCGATCATGGTCATGGATGTGATGTTTCGCCTGGGGCGCCGCGATCATGCTCGAAGGCGCTAATGAGCTGGTGATATTGCGAATTTGACCTGACGAGATCTGCGTGGCTACCCATCGCCACAACCGCTCCATCCACCATGAAGGCCACCTCGTCGGCCAATGCAATGGTCGAAGGCCGAGACGCGACGATCAGGATGGTGATCATTCCGCCGAGCGCTTGCAGATTCTTCAGTACCGTGCCTTCGGTGGCAGGGTCAAGTGCTGACGTGGTGTCATCCAGTAACAAGAGTTGGCTGCCCATCGCCAACGCTCTTGCCAAGGCGAGACGCTGGCGTTGACCACCGCTCAGGCTCACCCCGCGCTCACCGAGCTCGGTGTCCATACTCAAGCCCAACTCATCCACGAAATCGCTGGCTCCGGCAATCCGTAGGGCCTCGCGCAACTCGGTCTCACCCACCGGCGAACCCAGTGCCAAGTTGTAGCGCAGTGATTCTGCGAACAGAAATGCTTCTTGAAACACCAAGCCAACATTCCTCGTACCGAGCCGCACCTTACCCTCGTGTGGCGAAATGAGCCCCGCGATGAGATGCAACAACGTGGTTTTGCCCGCACCCGTTGCCCCAACTACGGCGACTGTTCGCCCCTTGTGTACCGTGAGATTCACGCCACGTAAAGCGTCTGTGCCTGCTGCGTGCGACACGCTCACGTTGACCAACTGCACCATGTCGTCGCCCATGTCGTCGCCCATGTCGTCGCCCATGTCGTCGCCCATGTCGCCAGTGGCACCGCTCGTACCTTTGGGTGTTCCAGCTTGCTCAATTGCATCCCGCGGGTTCGCCAACAGTGGCTCAAGCAAAATTTGTTGCACGCGATCCCAACCACTTATGGAGTGCGGAAGCTCACTGAACAAATAGCTCACGATGCGCAGCGGAAGCGACACGAGGGTGAAGAGATACACGAACGCCGACAGATCACCGATGGTCATCGAGCCGCTACGTATCCGCAAAGCACCGAAAGCGATGAGCGCGATGTTGACCAATGACGGTGTGGCGTCAATGAGCGATTCAAAAGTCGAACGCAGACTCACCGCTTTGGTGCGAGCCACTTGGAGCCGACGCGAGATTACGGCGAGGCGCTCTGTTTCGCGATCTTCTGCACCGAAGGCTTTAACCACGAGTACTCCATCAAAACTCTCGTGGGCTGCCTGCGAGAGTTCACCAAGTTCATCCTGGGCAACTCGATAGAAGCGGTCTACCTTGCGTTGGTACAGCACATTCGTAGCCAACATTGTGGGCAACACCAAGAAGGCAAAGAGCCCGAGCCACAAATCGGTGTTAATGAGCCAGGCGCCAGCCGCGACGAGCAAAACCAGGATGGATGTCGAAAAAGGCAACGGTGCCAAAAGTGCAATTGCGGCATCGGTGTCGGTGCCGGCGCGGGCTGCCACGTCGCCAGTCATGCGAGCCCGATGCCAAGCTGGCGGTTGGGTCATCATGTGTCGCAGCACTTTGTCGGCGATAGTTCTGGCTGTTGTCCATTCCAATATGCCTGCGAAAGACCGACGCACCACCACGCCCGCGGCACGCACGGTGCCTATCGCTACAACGATCAGCGAGGCAGACAACCAGGCGCCGAAACCCGCCGACCCAGTCGTGCCGGGTTCAAAACTTGGCAAAATCACGTCATCGATCATCAACTTCACGCCATATGACGATGCAACCGTGGCTATGGCAAACACGGCTGCGCCGCTCACTGCAATAAAAAAATAGCCAGTGTGAAAACTAACCAGCGCAAGAATCAGGTTCTTGGCTTGAGTGAAGCGATTTGGTGGTGAACTCACAGGTAGCGTTTCGGCAAATGCGGATTGCGACACGTTCCATTCTGTCACTCATCTGTGCAGCTATCGCGGTTATGTGGGTTTATGCGCTTGGCTTTGCATCAAAAGAAGCGGTGAACAAGATTGGCGATATCGAGTGGACGCAGCGTGCGGAGGTTCGCTGTAAACAGGCCGAACTACAGCGCATCGAACTTGCTGACTACCGCCTGATTACCGAACCAGGTACGGGTGGGTTAGCGGAGCGCGCCAACTTGGTAGACCGCGCTACGGACACACTGGTACAGATGTTGGCAGACCTACAAGCAGATATGCCCTCCGACGAAAAGGGTCGCGCACTCGTGCCGCTCTGGATCGCCGACTACAACATCTACATCAACGACCGCCGCGCCTACAGCGCGCAATTGCGCAACCAAAGCAATGCTCCATTTGCTGAAAGCACCTACGAGGGCTTGCCCCTGGCCGAGCGCATCGCTACCTTCGCCGGCGACAACCGCATGCCGAGTTGCTCGCCACCTATCGACCTCTCGGTGTAGTACGCCCTACGTGTTGGGCTGACCCTCAAACTCGTGGGCCGGTGTCCAACCTGAGTTAGGTGAGTACTGCCGAATGACCCGAGCTGGTGCCCCGACAGCAACGCAGTAATCAGGCAACTTGCCGGTAACCACCGAGTTGGCGCCCACGGCGACGTGGCGACCAACTTGCGCGCCTGGTAGTACGACTGTTCCGGTGCCCAACCACGAGCCGTCACCAATTCGCACGGGCTCTTCGGGTTGTGTCTGCTGCGAGATTGGTCGAGTCACGTCTTGATAGCCATGATTCTGATCGGTGATGTACACATGGTGGCCGGTCCACACGTCGTTACCAATTTCAATTGCCAGATGTCCGACGATGCCACTGCCACGTCCGATCAAACATCGGTCTCCTATTCGTACTACGGGTGAGGTAACGCATTCTTGGCCGGGCATCATCCCAGCTGACAACGCACAGTACGGACCGAGCATCGTATTTGTCCCAATCTCGATGTAGTGCTCGTTGTAAATGGTCACCCACGGGAACGCAATCAGCGAACCGTCGCCAAACTGTTTGAATTTCTTGCCACGCGCCGTGCTGTTGGTGATTGACGCAGTGAACTGCCAGTCTTCCCACCGAGCAGCCACCACATTGCCGACCAGGTTGTTCACCGCACGGTTCAAGCCACGACGCAACACGGGTTTACCGTAGTGGGTACGCTCGGCTTCATGTCTAAAAGCCCTTCCCCCCACGCCGTAGCCGTCACTCGCAATTTGGTGTACGCCGTAGCGGAGCGATTCAAACCAGCACGTCGTGAGACCACTATTCGCACACTTGACGCGGTTGCCCAGTGTCCTCAAGTGCCAGGAATTCTTGAGCAAGCCATGGGAACCAGTGATTTGGCTATGAATGAAGATTGTCTGACGCTCAATATCTTCGCCCCGGTCGGTGCGCAAGGGTTGCCAGTATTGGTGTGGATTCACGGCGGCGCTTTCACCAATGGCACCGCTCATGCTTCGTGGTATGACGGAACCAATCTTGCGGCTCGTGGTTGCGTCGTCGTCGCCATCAATTACCGACTCGGAGCCTTTGGCTTTGCCGGACGAGCCGATCTCGGGTTACAAGATCAGATCACTGCATTGACCTATGTGCAACACCATATTGCGGCTTTCGGTGGCGACCCTTCGAACGTTTCTATCTTCGGTGAATCGGCTGGTGGTTGCAGCGTGCTCGCCTTATTTACCGCACCATCGGCGAAGTCGTTGTTTGTACGCGGCTGGGCTATGAGCCCGTCGATTGGTCAACTGCGCACCACCGATCGAGCCGACCAATCGGTGCAACTGCTCCTGAAGGATTTGGGCGCGGATTCGCTCGATGATTTGGATCACAGGTCTTCGCAAGAAATTGTTGCTGCCCAAAGCCGTCTTCTGAGTGACCCGAAAGATGTGGTCACTATGTTTAGCCCCACAATCGGCGGTGATGTTGTGCCGAGCAATTTCCATGACCACATCGCAGCAGATCGGCGCGAATTGGTAGTGGGCACTTTGCGTGATGAAAGTCGTCTTTGGGTTGCACTGAATCCCGCTGCTGCAACGTTGACTACCGAGACCGCGCGCGAGTCGTTTGCCACTCGCTTTGGCACGGCAGCCGATTGCGCATGGGACACCTACGCCCAGCTGCGGCCTGCATCGACCCCAGCACAAATGTTGGCTGCCCTACAGAGCGACGAGTCGTTTCGCGCACCAGCATGGAAAGTGATTGATGCTCGCGATCGCAGAGGCAGCCCAACGTGGTCGTATTTTTTCACTTGGCCTACCCCTGTATTCGACGGCATTCTCGGTGCTTGTCATGGCTTGGACATTCCTTTCGTGTTCGACAATCTGGCTGCCCCCAATGTGGAGTTCTTCATAGGATCAGCCGTTGATTGCGCAGTGGCTCACCGGACCATCGCCGATGCCTTAGCAGGTGCACTGGTGGAGTTCGCCAAGAACGGGCAGGTCCCTTGGCAACAAACCGGCAACAAACGCGTCACATTGCGAGTCGACGAGCAAGTTGCCGTAGTAGCCGACCCCGAGCGAGCGATCTACGACTTGTGGTCACCACTCATGAGTGTGCTCAAGCCCTGACTAATTTGCTATGACGATTTCGCCCTGACTGTTCCAACATGACCAGCTTTGAGAGCACCTCCACGTATCCCCTTTGGCATGACAGTGCCGCCCGACAACTCGCATTTGAAAACGCGCCAGCACACGCCGAGGTTGACGTCGCCATCGTTGGTGCGGGTTTAAGCGGTTTGTGGAGTGCCTACTATCTCAGTTCGGCTGAACCATCGCTACGAATTGCGATATTGGAAGCGCGCCATGTCGGCTTTGGCGCCAGCGGTCGCAACGGTGGTTGGTGCAGTGGATTTTTTCCTCTCTCAGTCAGTGAGCTTGCTGCCGTTTATGGCCGCGACGCGGCGCTTCTTGCGTATGAGGAAAGTTTCGCCACTTTGCCCGAAATTGAACAAGTGCTTCGTCGTGAAGGTATTGACTGTGGATGGCATCAAGGTGGCACGATACAGTCGGCATCCACAGCGCTGCAGGGCGAGCGTCTGCAACGTGCGTTAGAACAACAACATGCCAGCGGGCTCGGTGTCGGTGACGCCGAATGGCTGCCAAGCGGCCGGGTAAGCGAGCACATTTCGATCGCCGAAACCCACGGGGCGATCTACAGTCGGCATTGCGCGACAATCAATCCTTATCAACTCGTCATTGGTTTGGCGCAAGTGCTCCATCAACGTGATGTGACCATCTGGCAAAACACTGTCGTGCAATCAATCGACAACGGTGTCGTCACCCACAGGCACGGACGGGTGGTTGCCAAGCAGGTGATACAAGCCACCGAGGGTTATTCGCATTCGATCACCCAGACGAAACGGCGCATCGTTCCGCTGTATTCACTGATGGTGGCTACGGAGCCACTTGATGCGCAAACGTTAGGGGCGCTCGGTTGGCGCAACCGGGCCACATTCAACGATGGCGGACAGATGGTGATTTACGCCCAGCTCACACCCGACGGCCGCATCGCTTTTGGTGGGCGCGGGGCGCCTTATCACTACGGGTCACGGGTGCGTGAACGCTTCGATCTTGACGACCAGACACACCGCCGAATCGTGGCAGCCATCGCCCAACACTTCCCCGCTGCCGCCCAGGCGCGCATCACTCACCGCTGGGGCGGGCCCTTGGCTGTGCCCCGCGACTGGACACCAACCGTGATGCTCGAGCGCGCACACAAATACGCGCGCATCGGTGGGTACGTGGGCGATGGCGTAGCGGCTACCAATTTGTTTGCTCGCACGCTGGTGGATCTACTGCTAGAGCGCCAGACCTCGTTGACCCAACTGCCATTCATCAACCACTGCTCGCCCCGTTGGGAACCAGAACCCCTCCGCTTTTTGGGGGTCAACTCGCTGATTGCGTTGTCAGAGTCGATTGATAGTTACGAATCAAGCCACCACAAGGTTCCGAAGTTGCGCACGAAGATCTTTGAGGCGTTGCTCTAAAGCAGTACCTCAGACATCGCGATGGGTCGATGGGCGGAGATGCTGCGGTGTGCAGCCTCGCCCATGGCCACCGACATGAGCCCGTCGTGGAGTGTGACTTCGGTTGGTGTGTGATGACGAATGGCTTGCTGCATCGCCACATGCTCACGCCATGAAGAGCCGTGATGGGCTCCTTGGTGCTGTATGGCCGAAGGCAACTCAGCATTACTGACTGACTGTTCGTTGGTTTGAAACCAACCATCAGCCCGCAACCCAAGCCGCACGATGCCCTGCGTCACGAGTGCCTCGGCCTTGCCGAGATCGCCAACCAACGAAATCTCTTGCTCGTTCTTTGTGGCTTCGGCGAACATGCACAAATCCAACGATGCTCGCGCACCATTGTCGAAATCAACCACGACGAACGCGTTATCCAAAATATCGGGCGTGCGCCCGCCGTACGTCTCGTCGAGATGGTTCACGTCTTGAGCCCCCGAGGCAAACACCGAAACTGGTTCGGCCTGCAAGACCAAGCGCATCAGGTCAAAGAAGTGGCAACACTTCTCAACGAGTGTTCCACCTGTGTTGACGTTGAATCGATTCCAGTCCTGCACCTTCACTAGAAATGGAAACCGATGCTCACGAATCGCCAGCATGCGAAGATTGCCCAGTACACCGCTGCGTGCATGCGCGAGTAGCTGCATCGTCGGCGCCATGAATCGATATTCCAGACCTACCCACACCACGCGCCCGGGTTGCCGCGTTTGATGCTCGAGCAAGATGAGTTCCTTGCAATCTTGGGCGCTTGTACATAGCGGCTTTTCAATCAACAAGTGCGCACCACTGCGCAACAGCGGTTCCGCGAGCGCTCGATGGGTGTGGTTCGGGCTAGCAAGCACCACTACATCAAACTGACCAGCCGCCACCATGGTCTCCACATCGGTGTACACCCGAGCCGCATCACGATTGACCCCAAGAGCGTTGCGAGCGGCAGCAAGACTCGGAGCATGGGGGTCGCATAACGCCACAATGTGGGTATCGGGCAAGGTTTGCAATGCCTGAATGTGCTCGACTCCCATCATGCCGGTGCCGACGATGGCATAGCGCAATGCGGTAGACGAACCAGCTGCCACGGCTCAAGAGTAGGCCCAGCACAACGCAGATGGACGCAGATAGCTGCGGTTCAAGCCGGATAAGTGCCGACGGCACGACAGCACACGAGATAGTTTCGGTGTCGTGCTCGAGGACCGCTTTTATTTTCGCCAGTTGTTATCAGGCCGTGACTTTGCCCATAACGACGACATGGCACGCCAGATGGTGAATTTTGTGTATGCGATCGGAGACCGTCAGACGGGTGATTGTGTGCTCGTCGACCCTGCGTACGACGTGAACGGCCTCATCGATGCAGTCGAAGCCGACGGGTTTCGCCTCACTGGTGTACTCGCCACGCATTATCACCCCGACCATGTGGGTGGCTCGATGATGGGTATGCGCATTGACGGCATCGCGTCGCTACTTGAGCGGTGCAGCGTGCCGATTCATGTGCAGCAAGCCGAAGTCGAATGGGTCACCAAAGTGACTGGTGTTGAGCGAACCCATCTCACAGCACACGAGCCTGGCGACGTCGTGAAGGTCGGTGACATCGAGATCACGCTTGTGCACACACCGGGCCACACGCCAGGCAGCCAGTGTTTTTTGGTGGATGGACGACTCGTTTCAGGCGACACGCTGTTTCTTGATGGTTGTGGTCGCACCGACCTACCCGGTAGCAACCCAAGCGACATGTACGACAGTTTGCAGCGTCTGGCCTCGCTGCCAGACGACACTGTTATCTTCCCTGGGCATCAGTACTCGCCTGCGGCACAAGATTCGATGGCCCGCGTCCGTTCGTCGAATGCCATCTTCAAGCCGAAGTCAAAAGAGGCATGGTTGGGATGGTTCGGCGGCTAACGAATCGAGTAAGAGTCGCGACTTAGCTAGCCAACAAGCCCGGAGAGTCCAACGCTGATACCGCTCAACAGCAGTAACAAATAGACGAAGCGAACGAACTGTTTTTCGTTGATCAGCGGTCGAATGCGGAGACCAATTATCTGACCGACCACTAATAGCGGGATCGAGCCGGCTGCCAGCCACACCGCCGACCAACTGAAATATCCACCGAAAGCGAAAAAGATCAAACTGAGTGGCCCCGAGACGATGAAGGTAAATGACATCGTCGCTCGAAACACATCGGGCGACAGTTTTCTCATCTGGGCAGCAAGCACGAGCGGAGGGCCGTTGGTTCCTGTCGAGGCAGCGAGTACGCCCGAGATGGCACCCGCCATCACGTCAATCCATGCGCGCGCGGAAAGTCCACCTGCTCCGCGCATGAGAGCGAGGGTGCCAAGAATGATCAGCCCCCCAAGCACAACCTTGAGGCGTTGTTGTTCAATAGTTGCCAACACCACCAGCCCGAGCGGCATTCCAAACAAAGCGGGAACATTGAATCGCATCGCAAGACCTCGGTCGATGTCCCTGTAAGTGCGCAACACGAGCATGGAAACGTTGATGACCGACGCGATACTCACCGCGATGACAGCGGTCGTTAGATTGACGGCTATTGCGGCTAACGGCACCGCCATGAGCGCAAAACCGAAGCCGCTTACCGACTGCACAACGGCAGCCAAGCCCATTGCGAACAGGCACCATGCAATGTCAACGACACTCATGAGGTGAGCCGCAACACCTACGAGCCGGCCAAGGCGTGGAGAGCGTCGTCAAACTGCGCAGTATGTTGCTCGACATCGCTCATGGTATGAAACGGGGAAAAGAGCGCCATGTTGTGAAATGGTGTAAGTAACACGCCGCGATTGATGGCCCACAGATGCATGAACGCATCCAATTCGTGATCCACTGCTGCTGCGGCATCGGCACCAGTACGCGGTGGTGGACAAAACCAATACTCGGCACGCGCGCCCAGTTGTTGCACACTCCAGGGCAGTCCACGTCGTTCATACGATTGCTGCACACCTGCGGTCCAGGCGCGGGCCAGGGCTGTTGTTTGAACGAACTGCTCGGGTAGCAGTGCATGGGTAAGTGTCGCGCGCACCGCAGCCATTGCCAGCGCGTTGCCAGCCAATGTGCCGCCTACTCCTGACACGTCGATCCCTTCATTGAGCTGCAGAGCCTCAACCAGAGTCGCCACGTGACTAGACATACCGTAGGCACCAACGGGCAATCCGCCGCCGATGGTTTTGCCAATCACCAACATGTCGGGATCAAGATTCCAGGCCACCGTGCAGCCGCCAGCGCCGGCACAAATGGTATGTGTCTCGTCGATAATCAGCAAAATATCGTGCCGCCGTGTTATCTCGCGTACGCCTTCCAGATAACCGGGCTCAGGCAACACGATTCCAATATTGGTGAGCGCCGGTTCGATGAGCATGCAAGCGACATCGCCACAACTCGCAGCACGTTCCAATGCTGCTAGGTCATTGAAGGGCACAACTCGCGTGGTGAGCTGAGGGTTGATCTGTGGCCCAATCGCACCACTTCGACTGATGGTGCGATCCCCCATGGCAACAACCAGCGTCTCATCGACCGTGCCGTGATAGCACCAGTCGTGCACC
>SYEA01000007.1 GCA_005800965.1 Actinomycetota bacterium
ATCGGGTCAAACCGCAGGTTGCCGACGGCGCCGCCGGCAGCAGCCGTCGTTTCGCTCGCCATAATCGAGCCCAAAAATACGCCGTGATCCCAGTCGAATGATTCGGTCACGAGTGGCACGGTGGTGCGACGACGCCCGCCGAACAAAATTGCCGAGATGGGTACGCCTTTGGGGTCTTGCCACTCGGGTGCAATCGATGGGCATTGCGCGGCGGGTGCAGTGAAGCGGGCATTGGGGTGCGATGCAGGCGTGGTGGTCTCGGGTGTCCACGCGTTGTTGCGCCAGTCGGTGGCGCGTGCGGGTGGCGTGTCGGTAAGACCCTCCCACCACACGTCGCCGTCGGCAGTCAAGGCGGTGTTGGTGAACAGACAATTGCCGTGCAGCGTGTGCATGGCGTTGGCGTTGGTAACCCAGCCAGTGCCGGGGGCGACGCCAAAGAAACCTGCCTCGGGGTTGATCGCATACAAGCGACCGTCGGCGCCGAACTTCATCCAGCAGATGTCATCGCCAACTGTTTCGGCTTTCCAACCCGGAATCGTCGGTGCCAACATCGCCAGATTGGTCTTGCCACAAGCCGACGGAAACGCCGCCGCGATGTACTTGAACTCACCCTGCGGGTTGGTGAGTTTGAGAATGAGCATGTGCTCGGCCAGCCAGCCATTGTCGCGGGCCATCACCGAGGCGATGCGCAGAGCAAAACACTTCTTGCCGAGCAATGCGTTGCCGCCGTAGCCCGAGCCAAACGACCAGATTTCGCGAGTCTCGGGGAAGTGCACGATGTATTTGTTCTCGGGGTTGCACGGCCATGCAACATCTTGTTGCCCGGCGCTAAGCGGTGCGCCCACCGAGTGCACGCACGGCACCCAATCGCCGTTACCCAGCACATCGAGTGCACCTTGGCCCATGCGGGTCATGATGCGCATGTTGACTGCGACGTATGCCGAGTCGGTGAGCTGCACCCCGATGTGGGCGATGTCTGAGCCAAGTGGGCCCATGCTGAACGGCACGACGTACATCGTGCGACCACGCATCGCTCCCGTGTACAACGCGGTGAGTTCGCTGCGCATTTCGGCTGGTGGGCGCCAGTTGTTGTTCGGGCCGGCGTCGATGGCGCGTTCCGAGCAGATGAACGTGCGGTCTTCGACGCGTGCCACGTCGCCCGGGTCGCTGTGTGCCCAATACGAGTTCGGGCGTTTTTCATCGTTGAGTTTGGTGAACGTGCCGGCAGCGACGAGCTCATTGCACAACGTGTCGTACTCCTCTTGCGAGCCGTCACACCAGTGGATGGCGTCGGGCTGCAAAATGGCGACCCATTTGTCCACCCACTCGAGCAGCCGGGTGTTGCTGGTGCGGGTGTCAGCGCGCGTCGTCATTGCAGTGGCCGTGGCATGGGTAAATGGGGCTAGTAGCCCGGGGTGCCCATGTCCCTTTCTGAGCCGATACGAATCTGGGTGGCGAGACCCGCAGCGTCGAGCGTGAAGTTTACGCGTTGGCCCTGGCGCAACATGCGGAAGATCGAACCTTCGAGTGCATGTGGCGCCAGTTCGTACTCCACCAAATCGGTATCTCGCAAAACAACGCCGTCACCAGTCGCCGGATTGAACGCCTTGACGACTCCCTGCATGACTGAAAAAGGTATCACAGGTAGTCTTTTGGCGTGCCCGTGCTGGAACAGTTGGGAGCGGATGCCTTGCGTCACACTTTGGTGACCTATCGCAACACGCTGAAGCGCCACCAAGCCGACTTGAACAAACTCAACGTGTATCCCGTTCCTGACGGTGACACCGGCAGCAACATGGCCCGCACGCTCGATGCTGTGGTGGCCGAGTTGGAAAAGCACCCCGACTCGCTTGACGAAACGTACAACGCCATCAGCCACGGCTCGCTCATGGGCGCGCGTGGCAACAGCGGCGTGATTTTGAGCCAAATCCTGCGCGGGTTATCAGCCACATTAAAAGGTGCCGGCGAACACGGCGCAGCAAAAGTTGCAGAGGCACTGAAAGCCGCATCGGTCGCCGCTTACGACTCGGTGTTGAAGCCGATCGAAGGCACGATTCTGACCGTGGTGCGCGAGGCTGCCGATGCAGCAGTGCGTGCGGCAGGCGATGGCGCCACACTGGCGGCAATGTTGCGGGTGGCGCGCGCCGCAGGCCGTGAATCGTTGGCCAACACGCCTGAACTGCTCCCTGTTTTGAAAGAAGCCGGTGTGGTCGACGCGGGTGGCGCCGGCTTTTTGTTGTTGCTCGACTCGGCCTTGCACGTGGTCGACGGCGAGCCGTTGCCCGAGCCCGAAAATCTGAGCGGCCCGAACACCGAGCAACTCATCGCAGTGATGAAGCGCGGCGAAACTGACGCTGCAAACGGTGCAGGCGTCGACGTGAGCGAACTGCGCTACGAAGTGATGTTCTTATTGGAAATCGACGACACCAAGTCGCGCGAGTTCAAACTCAAGTGGGGAGAAATCGGCGACTCGATCGTGGTCGTTGGTGGCGACGGTTTGTACAACTGCCACGTCCACACCAACGACATTGGGGCTGCGATCGAAGCACCAATTTCACTCGGTGGTCGCCCGCATCAAATTCGAGTCACCGACTTGTTCGAAGAAGTCGCCGAAGAGCACGAAAAGCGTGAGGCCAAAATCGGTGCCCCCACCAGCAACTACACCGCACTACCCGCCGTGACCTGCGCTGTGGTGGCGGTGGCGAGTGGCGATGGCATCGCTGAGATCTTCGGCAATCTTGGTGTGCACGGTGTGGTGACAGGTGGGCAAACACTCAACCCGTCGACGCAAGAGCTGCTCGACGCTGTTGAACACATGAACGCTTCGCAAGTGGTGATTTTGCCCAACAACAAAAACATCATTCCCGTGGCCCAGCAAGTGGATGGTCTGACCAAAAAAGACGTGCGCGTGGTGCCGACGTGTTCGATGCCCGAAGCGCTCGCCGCCTTGGTGGCGTACGACCCCGCAGTATCCGCCGAGCACAACGGCACCGCAATGGCCAAGGCTGCAGCTGCCGTGGTGACTGGTGAGATCACCACCGCAGTGCGTGACACCAAAACCGATGCCGGTGCGGTGAAGGCAGGCGACACCATCGGTCTGGTGCGTGGCGACGGCGTGGTGGCAATTGCACCAGACGTGTTTGAGTGTGCAACAGCGTTGCTCAAGCACATCGTTACCGACAACCGCGAACTGCTCACCATCATCGTGGGTGTCGACGCCACAGCCGACACCACGGCGCGCATCGTGGCTTGGGCAGGTGAGCACTTCCCGGCAGTTGCCAGCGAGGTGCATCGCGGTGGTCAACCGTTGTACCCGTATCTGTTCGGGGTGGAGTAACTTCGGCGCGGCATGGCCGACGCACCGCTCACTCTCAAGGATCTCGCGAAACTTGACATCGCCACCATCAAAGGTGTCGGTGACAAGCGGCGAGAGTCGCTGGCCGAAGTCGGCATTGCCAACGTGTTGGAACTCATTACCACGTATCCGCGCCGTTATGTAGACCGCACCAACGAAGCCCACGTCGGCGACTTGGTGGAGGGTGTCGAGACGTTGGTGCTCGTCAAGGTGCGCAGTGCCCGACGCGTGCCGCTACGCACAAAACGCAGCGTGGTGACTGCGTTGGTGGGCGATGCCACGGGTTCGCTGTCGCTCACGTTCTTCAATCAGCCGTGGCGCGAGCGACAACTCAAGACCGACCTCGAGGTTGCTGTGTTCGGCAAGCCCGAACGGTTTCGCGGCAAGATGCAGATGGTCAACCCGGTGGTCGACATCATCGGCGACAAAACAGGGCGAATCGTGCCGATTTATCCGCAGAGCGAAAAGGCAAACCTGTCCACGTGGGAACTTGCCAGTTGGGTTCGCAACGCACTGGATCGCGCGGCACCGCGCACGATTAGCGACCCACTGCCGCCACAGATTCGCGAGCGATTGAAAATGATCGACCGGCATGCGGCGCTGAACATCATCCATTTTCCAGAAAGCATCGTGGATAAAGAGCGCGCCCGTGAACGCTTGGCGTTCGACGAACTGTTGCGGGTGCAGTTGGTGTTGGTGGGCCGCAAGCACGCCTTTGAGCGCGACAACACCGGTATTCGCCACGACATGGCCGGCGAAATGCAACGACGCTTCGTTGCTGCCTTGCCGTTTCCGCTCACAGGTGCGCAGCGACGTGTGATTGACGAGGTGAATGCAGATTTGGCCAAACCTGTGCCGATGCATCGTCTGCTGCAAGGCGACGTGGGAAGCGGCAAAACAGTGGTCGCGGTTGCTGCAATGTTGGCAGCAGTGCAGGGTGGTCACCAAGGTGCGCTCATGGCGCCCACCGAAGTGTTGGCCGAACAGCATTTTGCCGGCATCACGCGATTGTTGGCCGACTTGAAAGTGCCCGATGATGGCAACTTGTTCGGCGAGCGTCAGTTGCGGGTGGAGCTACTCACCGGTCGCATCACGGGCGAGCGTCGCCGCGAACTGCTCGCCGACCTGGCCAGTGGTGGCGTGGACATTGCCATTGGCACGCACGCGCTCATTCAAGAGGGTGTGGCATTTTCGTCGCTTGGTGTGGTGGTAATCGACGAGCAGCACCGCTTCGGTGTCGAGCAACGTGCGGCCTTGCGCGGCAAGGGTGCCGGCGAGCAACACACCACGCCCGATGTGTTGGTCATGACTGCCACGCCGATTCCGCGCACCGCAGCCATGACTGTGTATGGCGATTTGGAAGTCAGCGTGCTCGACGAACTGCCGCCAGGTCGCACGCCGATTGCGACCATGGCCGTGGTCGAGCACGACGAGTCGGGGGAGCCAAGCGGCGAGGCAGCCAGCATGTGGGCCGAGGTGCGCAAAGCGCTCGATGATGGCCAACAAGCCTTTGTGGTGTGCCCAATGATCGAAGAGAGCGACAAGTTAGAAGTGGCGGCGGCTGAAGAAATTTACGAGTCGTTGAGCAAGGGCGAGTTGGCCAATTACAAAATCGGCTTACTGCATGGCCGCATGTCGTCAAACGACAAAGACGCTGTGATGACCAAGTTTCGCGACCGCAAATTGACGGCACTGGTGTCGACCACGGTCATCGAAGTCGGTGTGGATGTTCCCAACGCAACGTGCATGGTGGTGCTCGATGCCGACCGTTTTGGTATCGCCCAGTTGCACCAGTTGCGTGGTCGTGTTGGTCGTGGATCCATCGCCAGTCGCTGCTGGCTGGTGCGCAAGAACCCGCACGTTGGCGCCGAGCGCGTGGGGGCCTTGGTGGAATCCACCGACGGTTTTTATCTGGCCGAAGTGGATTTGGAATTGCGCGGTGAGGGCACACTCATGAGCACAGCCCAAAAAGGTGCCAGTGACCTGAAACTGGCATCCTTACGCCGCGACGAGCCGCTGATTAGAGCAGCGCGTGAAGTTGCGTTCGAAATCATCGGTGCTGATCCGACCCTCAAGCAGCACGGTGAACTGGCCGGTGACGTCAACTTGCTGCTAGACCGCGAAGAAAAAGAGTTCCTCACCAAGGACTAGTGCAATGCGACTAGCGCGCTATTCCATGACCAAGTCCCACCTGTCGCGGCAATCGCCGCAGCGATAGGTGGAGATGTCACCGACGTACCATGCGCCGTCGTCGCGTGCCGGCGTGAGCAGATGGGCGACACCGCCGCAATCCACACAAACAATCGTGGCCGGCGGTGGCTCGGCGCGAGTTAACTCGCCGTGCTCACTTTCATCGCTCACTGCAACAGTCAAGCAG
This sequence comes from Actinomycetota bacterium, assembly GCA_005800965.1. GTDB lineage: Bacteria > Actinomycetota > Acidimicrobiia > Acidimicrobiales > Ilumatobacteraceae > F1-60-MAGs027. The sequence continues at coordinate 5,733 of SYEA01000007.1, forward strand.
GTAACGCACCACCGCAATAGCGTTGAGCACATGCGAGTGGTGGCAGG
>SYEA01000008.1 GCA_005800965.1 Actinomycetota bacterium
ACGTGGTGAGAATCCGCACGACGGTGCTCTTGCCGGCACCGTTGGGGCCAAGAAACCCAAAGATTTCACCTTGGTTCACCGTGAGGTTGATGCCATCAACGGCCTTGACCTCCCCGAAGTGACGAGACAGGTTTTCGGCAACGATCGGTGCAGTATTCGGCGTGTTGTTCACCGCGACAGTCTTACTGATTGATGGCCTGCCACACACGCTCGGGCGTTGTCGGCATGTCGATGTGACGCACGCCCAAATGGGCGACCGCATCGACCACTGCTGATTGCACTGCTGGTGTCGAGCCAATCGTGCCCGATTCGCCAACGCCCTTGGCCCCCAACGGGTTGCGGGGGGTGGGGGTGGCCATGGCGACGAGTTCGATCTGGGGTGCCTCGACCGCCGAGATGAATGCGTACTCGGCCAAGTTGCCCGTTTTTGGATTGCCATCGGCGTCATAAACGAATTCTTCGAGCAAGGCCTGCGCCGAACCTTGGGCGATGCCACCGTGAATTTGTCCTTCGAGCAACAGCGGATTCAATACGGTGCCGGCATCGTCGCAGGCAATTTGCCTGAGGTGCGTGACTTTGCCGGTTTCGGTGTCGACTTCGACGACGGCAACATGCGCACCGAACGGAAACGTGGCACCACCCGAGGTAAAGCGATGCGCAAAGGTGAGCCCGCCGTCGTTGGCCCGCGATGCTGCAAGGTCGCCCCACGAAGTGCTCTTGGCTGGGGTGCCTGCCACGTGAAACACGCCGCGCTCTTTGTCGAGCACGATGTCGCTTTCGGCGGCCTCTAACTGTGAAGCGGCAAATGCTTTGGCCTGCTCGACGAGTTTGATGGCCGTTTCGTGCACGGCAGCACCACCCAGTTGCAACGAGCGTGAACCGTAGGTGCCGAGACCTTCGGGGATGAGGTCGGAGTCGCCCCACACCACGTCGATTTTGTCCATCGCGATACCCGTGTGTTCAGAGGCGATCATCGACCATGCAGTCACGTGCCCTTGGCCGTGCGGCGACGTGCCGGTGTACACGATTGCGCGACCGTCGGGTAGCACTTCGATACGCGCGTCTTCGTGGTTGGTGCCACCAGAGGTGATTTCGACGTACACGCTCACGCCGATGCCGATTTGGTTGCGGTCACCGCGCGCGCGCCGTGCGGCTTGCTCTTTGCGCAGGTCGGCATAGTTCGCCGCAGCCAACACCAAGTCGAGGGCGCCTTCGTAGTCACCGACGTCGTATTCCTGACCGATGGCAGTCGTGTGGGGTTGCATGAATTTGCCGATCAGATTTTTGCGACGAACTTCGGCGGCGTCGATGCCAATTTCGGCAGCGAACATATCCATTGCTCGCTCGATGGCGGCAGTGGCCTCGGGGCGACCAGCACCGCGGTACGCAACGATTGGTGTGGTGTTGGTGACCACCGACTTGGTGCGACATTCGATTTTTGGAATTGCGTACACGCCGCTACTCATCGGGCGAGTGCACGCGGGGGCCAACACGGCGCCGACGTCTACGAATGCGCCCGAATCTTGAATCGCTTCAAGACGGTAGGCGAGCACCTTGCCGTCGCGGTTGCCACCGATGGTGATGTATTGCAACTGTGCGCGACCGTGACCAAGCGAGACCATCGATTCGCTGCGAGTTTCGCGCCAGCGCAGCGGGCGGTTAACCGCAAGTGCCACACGACCCAGCACGATTTCCTCGGGGTAGGCCGAAATCTTGGCACCAAATCCACCGCCGACGTCGGGGGTAATCACCCGCACGTGACTGGTGGAGTCGCTCTTGTTGATCTGGTCGCGCACACCTTGGGCATGTTGCGTGGAGATCCACTGAAACAATCGACCATCAACCCAAGCCACGGCTGAGCCGCGCACTTCAAGCGGGCACGGTGCCAGACGCTGGTTGACGAAGCGACCTTTCACCACCACTTCGCAGTCGGAGAAAAAATCATCACCCGACACATCGGGCATGCCCCACACCGTGGAGTCGATGACGATGTTGCTACCGGCCGCAGGGTAGATGAGTGTTGACGATGTCATCGCCGCTTCAATGTCGATCAACACTTCGAGCGGTTCATAGTCGATGACCACCAAGTCGGCGGCGTCTTCGCCTTGGTTGGCGTGTTCGGTGACCACGACTGCCACGGGTTCGCCCACATAGCGCACGCGATCACTGGCCAGCAACGTGCGCGACACACCCGGGTTGTATGACGAAGTTTCTGCCGCGAGCCCAAGCGATGCTGCGGTGTGCACTGCGATAACACCTGGTGCCTGCAGTGCGGCACTGACATCGATGCCCAGAATCGTGGCGTGGGCCATTTGCGAGCGCACAAAAGTCACATGCGCTGCGCCTGCCAAAAGTGGTTCGGCGTGCATGTCATCGACATAGACACCGCCGGTGGTGAGAAACTTCGGATCTTCTTTGCGTAAAACGCGGTTACCAAGAATGCTTCCAGCCATGCAGCAAAGTTACAGCGGTTCGGGCGCTCGTGTATTACCGACTGAGTATTGCGGGCTGATTACTAGGGTCGCGCCGGATCAAATAGATCCAAATTGCCTTCAGCCACGCCCACTTGTTGCGTCTCGCGCACGCTCACGATGCCAGCCACCAAGGTGTAGGGCCAGCGATCGGGCAGGGTCACTGGGGCTTCGGGTTGAGCAAGCAGGGGAATGCGTCGTTCGTTGGGCAACAGGTACCCAAGTTGTGAGCGAATTGCTTGGCGCACACCGGTTGGCGCCGACAACGCGTCGACTTCGTCTTGCAAAGCATCGTTGACTTCTTCATACACGCCGTACTGCCGAGATCGGGAGTCGAGCAAGTCTTGTTGCGACAGCCAGGTGCGCACCGGCACCACCAAAAACGTGATGGTGATGCCTGCGGCCATCAACAACACAATGGGCAACGTGAACGACCGCAGACGGCTGGCTAGCGCAAGTGGAAAGTTCACACCTCTATTGTGACGGCTGGCCTGCGCATCTCGGTGGACTCCCCGTCTTAGGGGTTGAGCGCGTCACGACCCAAAAACCTGGCACGTGAACCGAGTTCGGCTTCGATTCGCAACAACCGGTTGTATTTCGCCACGCGGTCGCTACGGGCGGGGGCACCGGTCTTGATC
>SYEA01000052.1 GCA_005800965.1 Actinomycetota bacterium
CACCATGCGAACATCGTGCCGTGGCAAATGCTGGCCAAGGAAATTGGTTTCAAAATTCGCTGGGTGCCACTCACCAAAGATTTCCAACTCGACTTGTCATCGCTCGATCAGCTGTTGCAGGGCGTGAGAGCATTTTCGTTTACCTCAATGTCGAATGTGCTCGGCACCATCAACCCCACGCGCGAACTTTGCGCTGCAGCACATGCCGCCGGTGCCATTGCCATCGTTGATGGTTGCCAGTCGGTGCCCCACATGACAACCGACGTGCAGGCCATGGGTGCCGACATGCTCGCTTTCAGCAGCCACAAAATGTGCGGCCCGACGGGCGTGGGCGTGCTGTGGGCGCGCGAAGAGTTGCTCGAAGCGATGCCACCGTTCCTCGGGGGTGGCGGAATGATCAGCGAAGTGAGCCTTGATGGCTTTACCTATGCCGAACTTCCCCACAAGTTTGAAGCCGGCACGCCACCAATCGCCGAAGTCATCGGTTTGGGTGCCGCTGTGGATTTCTTGAATGCAATCGGCATGAGCGAAGTGCGTCGCCACGAGATTGAACTCACGAATTATGCCTACAACGCACTCACCCAGCGCTACGGCAACGACATCACGATTCACGGGCCGGCTAACCCCGAGTTGCGGGGTGCCACGTTTTCGTTTGCCTTTCGCGACGTGCACCCGCACGATGTGAGCCAGGTGCTCGACCAACACAACGTGTGTGTGCGCGCCGGGCATCACTGTGCCAAGCCATTGATGCGCCTCATCGGGGCCAACGCCACGGCACGCGCCAGCATGTACTTGTATTCCAACGAAGCCGATGTGGATGCCTTAGTTGAGGCGCTCGGCGATGTAAGCAGTATTTTCTAGGTCAGCAATGAGCAACCTCGAGGACCTCTACCGCGAAGTGATTCTCGATCACTACCGCACGCCCCGCAACAAAGGCGAGTTGCCACCACCCGCCACTTGCACCGAGGGCACCAACCCGCTGTGCGGCGACGAGATCAAAATTTTTCTCAATGTCACCGATGGCATCGTGCAAGATGTGCGCTTCAGCGGCCACGGCTGCTCGATCAGCCAGGCATCGGCGTCGATGATGACAGCAATCGTGAAGGGCAAGTCGCTTGCTGATGTGCGTGCCGTGGCCCGCCGATTCAAACAACTCATGACCATCGAAGAAGATGACGGCACCACCCCCACCGACATTCGGCTCGGTGACATCGAAGCACTGCAGGGTGTGGTGAAATACCCCGTGCGTATCAAATGCGCCGTGCTTGGTTGGAACACGCTGCTCGAGGGGCTCAACTCGGCGGATGCCTGAAATGCGGCGCTTGGCACTCGGTGCGCTGCTCGTAGGGCTTACTGCTTGCGGCGTTGACCAAGCCACGGCACCGGCTGCCCCCAGTGATGCAGAGACACTTCCGGCAATACCGGCAACTGCGGAGTCGTCTGGCGACGCGTCACAGGTTTCCCTGGTGAACATCGGCGCGCTGGATCAACCCGTTGATGCCGCATCTCGCAGCGGTGACGAAGCGGTGTATTTCGTCTCGCGCGTCGGCACCATCCATCGCTTTGTTGACGGCACGTTCGAAGCAGCAGCGGTGCTTGACATCTCTGACCTCACCGACGGCGAGGGTGAGCGTGGTCTGCTGGGCCTGGCGTTTTCGTCTGACGGAACGACTGCTTATCTCAACTACACCGACCGCAATGGCGCCACAACAATCGCATCATTGGCGGTTGATGAGCGTGGGGTGTTTAACCGTGGCTCACTGCAAACTTTGCTCACGATTGATCAACCGTTTCGCAACCACAACGCCGGCGACATCGTCATTGAACCCAGCGGCACGTTGCTGGTGCCCATGGGTGACGGCGGTTCGGCAGACGACCCATTGCGTGTTTCACTTGACGACTCGTCGTTGTTGGGCAAGGTGTTGCGCGTCGACCCGCGAAATGGTGCGGTGACGGTGTTGGCCAAGGGTTTGCGCAACCCTTGGCGGGTGGACTTATTCGAAGACCGTTTGTGGCTGGCCGACGTCGGGCAGAACAAGTGGGAAGAAGTGAGCGTGCTTGACGGTGTTTCACAACGTCGTGGCGGGCCGTTATCGAGTTCGGGCACCGCCGCATCGGGCGAGGGGAACGCCACCGACATCGCCGATTTTGGTTGGAGTGCCTACGAGGCGAATGATCGCTTCAACAAGGATCAATCAAGCCCGTTGCACACACCACCAGTCGTTGCCTACGAACATGGCGACAACGGCTGTTCGGTGAGCGGTGGCGCAGTTGCCGTTGACGGTGCATTGCGCGGGCGATACGTATTTGCCGATTACTGCAGTGGTCGCGTGTGGTCGATTGCCACCGATACTGCTGGTCCCGAGATGGTGTTGCACTTTGACAACGTCGACTCCCCCGCGGCCGTCGTGCGCGCCGGCGAGACCATCTTCGTCCTCTCTCTTTCCGGCACCATCTGGCGGCTAGGTGGCTAGTTCTTGGCACTTTGGGGCCCGCCGCGCACACAGCCCAAGAGGGCCATGCCGTACAAACCAGTTCCCAAAGATTGCTTCATTCAAGAACTTGAGCGATACTTCTATAAAGGACGCCACATATGGATCTCCAACGACCGAAAATTTCGCTTCACCTGGGACACACTCCACGGCGAGGTCGAGGTGTTTTCGCGACGCGGTCGCCATTTGGGGGTTATGGACTGCAACAGGAAGCTGATTGGTTCTGCAGTGAAGGGCAGGCGAATTGATGCCTAGCGAGTTGACTTTTGTTCAAGCAGTTTTAGCTGGCCAAGCGACCGCTGACCAAGTGGATAGCTGGGTTGATAAGTGGCATGAAAGCGACGCGAGCGGTGTTGAACTGCACGACTTCCTTGGCCTTCGCGAATCCGAGATGGAAAGTTGGCTCAACGAGAGACTCACCTTGGAAGAAATCATTGCCAGTCGTGCCCGCGACTAGGCAGTCTGTACCCGCGACCGATAACTTGCGACCTTATGGCTGAGCGGGCAGAGAAAGTGTGTGAGCGTTGCGGTCGCACCATGCAATGGCGCGCCAAATGGGCACGCAACTGGAATGAAGTCAAATACTGCTCAGATGCGTGCCGCAAACAGCGCCTCACTGCCGTGGATACCGCGCTTGAAGATGCAATCGTGCAGTTGCTCAATGCTCGGGCGCATGACGCATCCATCTGCCCGTCGGAGGCAGCACGTGCGGTGGGTGGCGAGTCATGGCAGTCGTTGATGGAGCCCGCGCGAAAGGCCGCACGACGTTTGGTCGCCCAAGAAAAAGTGCAGATCACCCAGGCTGGGAAGGTGGTTGATCCGAGCCGCGCCAAGGGCCCGATTCGGATTCGTCGATTTCAATAATCACACTGGTGCGAACATCCACGCTTGATGCCGCCACCAGAATTTCCCACTCACCACCCTCTACTCGCCACGCCCGACGTGCCGGGTTCCAGCGCCTAAACGCCGTCCACGGCACACTAACCACTACGTCAGCGAATGAACTCGGCTCAATAACGCGCTTGCACCACGCCGCAAGTCGCGGCGGGTTGGTGTCACCGGCACGACGCACGTAACACTGCACAACAACCGTGGCGGCGCGTGCCGACACACAACTCACGGGCACAGTAACTTCGCAGCGCGGCCAAGAACGTTCCGTCGATACGCGTGCTGCACCCCAAGCGGCCTCGCCATAACTCAACCCATGACCAAACGGAATGAGTGGCTCGACCATGTTGCGTGCCTGACCGCGCCAGCCATACCACTCACCTTCGGTGTATCGCTGGGCTCCGTTCACCGGTGCGTAATCGCGCATCGCTGGTGAATCTTCGAGGCGCTTCGGGTACGTCACGGGCAAGCGCCCACCCGGGTCGGCATCGCCGGCGAGCACATCAGCGATTGCATTGCCCATTTCCATGCCACCGAAGAAACCGACGAGTACTGCTTGAACATCGTTGATCCACGGCATCGCTACCGGTGCTCCTGCATTAACTACCACGATCGTTCGTGGGTTTACTGCGGCAACCCGTTGCACGAGTTCGTCTTGGCGGCCCGGCAGCGTGATCGAGTCACGGTCATGGCCTTCGGTTTCCCATTCGTCATTGGTGCCCACCACCACGATGGCAACATCGGCATCCGCCGCAAGTTGTACGGCGTCGTTCAATTCATCTGGGTCTTGTGGGTTGCGCACACCGATGCGTATTGCGCTGAAGCCGGCTCGTGTGCGCATGCGGGCCTCGAACCGCACTGGTACGCCTTGTTTCATAGGGATGCCATGCAGTTGCTCTTCACTGCCAAAGCCGAAATATTCACGGCTACGTGGCAGCACTCCGAGCGAGTCGTCAACGATGAGTTCACCATTCACGGTGAGTGAACCCATACCCGTGAGCACGAGCGAAACATCGTGCGTGCCGTCAACTTCAGGGATGAACTCGCCCGCAATGACGACCGTGAAATCAAACGGGTCGACACCCGGTGGTGCTGCACCAAAAAACGTGAGCGCCGAACGCTCGGTGGTGTCGGTGTGGGCCGGTGGCGAGCTCGTATTGTCACGGTCGAAATAGTCCACACGCCAGCCAGGTTTGCCGTCGGGCGTGCGCAGTTGCTCAGCGCCGACGATTGGCGTAAGTTTGTCGATCGACGTGCCACGTCGCCATTTCACGGTGTCGTCGCCATAGCGGGCCTGTAACCCACCAAGAATCGTGCTCGTCGAAATTGCCTGCAGGCTCGACGACCCACCACCCTGCGTGCGCGTCACCTTTGCATTCGGCCCCACGACGGCAATCGACCGAACACTGCCCGGGGTTATCGGCAACGCGTGGACAGCATTGCGCACCAGAACGCTGCCCGCCGCCGATGCCCGCCGAATGAGTGCTCGTTCGCTCGGGTCATCCACCGTGTGCTCGGCTGCCGACGCCGGCCGTTCGTCGGCCCGTGTGCGCTCGATGAGCCGCAGCACTGCCTCGACACGAGCGTTGACCTCCGCTTCACCCACCAGACCCTCTTCGACGGCTTGCAGCAGTTTCTTGCCATAAATCGTGGCGGGGCCGGGCATCGGCACATCGAGCCCCGCCCGCACTGAGGCAACAGTGTCATGCGCGCCAAACCAGTCAGACACCACGAAGCCGTCGAACCCCCAGTCGACACGCAAGACCTCGTGCAGCAACTCGCGGTTGTTGGCCGCATGGTCACCGTTCACTTTGTTGTAACTGCTCATCACGCCCCACGCGCCCGCATCAATCACCGTTGCCTCAAACGGCCGTAAGTAGAACTCGCGCAACGTTGTTTCATCCACCTGGGCGTCAACAGTCATGCGATCCACTTCGGTGTCGTTGGCCGCAAAATGCTTTACCGTCACAGCAACTTCTTGTGACTGCACACCACGCACGATTGCCGTGGCGAGTTGTGCTGTTAGTTCGGGGTCTTCACTCAAGCACTCAAACGTGCGCCCACCGATCGGCGTGCGATGCAAATTAACAGTTGGGGCAAGCAACACGTGCACTGCTTTGCGCCGCGCCTCACGCCCGAGTAGCAACCCAAGTTGGTGCGCCAGGTCAACATCCCACGAGGCCCCCACCACGATGGACGTTGGAATACTTAGCCCTGGGGTGCGAGTTGCACCGAGTGACTCTCCACGCACGCCGTTGGGGCCGTCAGACATTTTGATTGCCGAAATGTCGAGGCGTGGTATCGCATGCGTGCGCCACGTGGATGCCCCACCGAGCAGCCGACACTTTTCTTGCAAAGTGAGCGATGCAAGACGATTGGCGATTCGTTCGTCACTTCCTTGAGCCATACGTTCTTCATTCGTCACAGCAGTGACGATAGACGATGATCTGTCCGTAGAATTCAGTCATGTCGACGCCAGCGAGCACCTTGCACGACCTCTTGGCTCGCGCCCCGAAAGCCCTACTGCACGACCATCTTGATGGTGGCTTGCGACCCGAGTCGGTCATTGAATTGGCGCGCGAATACAAGTACACCGGCCTGCCAACGACTGATGTGGTGGATTTACAGAAGTGGTTTCACCGTGGCGCCAAGCGCAACGATCTGGTGCTGTATCTCGAGACGTTCGCCCACACCGTGGCAGTAATGCAGCACCGCGATGCGATTGAGCGCGTGGCATTTGAGTGCGCGCAAGACTTGGCTGCTGACAATGTGGTGTACGCCGAGGTGCGATTTGCACCTGAACTCAACACTGATGCTGGTTTGACACTCGACGAAGTGGTGCGTGCCGTGCTGGAAGGTTTTCGCCGCGGGGCTGCGGGCACCAACCTCACCATCTACACCATCTTGTGTGCGATGCGTACTGCGGCACGCAGTTCAGAAATCGCCCAACTTGCCGTGAAATTTCGCGACGAAGGCGTGGTGGGTTTCGATATTGCTGGCGCCGAGGCTGGGCATCCACCCACTCGACATTTGGATGCATTCCAGCTGGTGCAGCGGGAGAACTTCCACTCCACTATTCATGCTGGTGAAGCATTCGGGTTGCCATCAATATGGGAGGCACTGCAATTCTGTGGGGCTGAGCGACTTGGTCACGGCGTCCGCATCGTTGACGACATCACTGGTGAGCCTGGCCACGAACGACTTGGCCGACTCGCCGAATACGTGCTCGACCGGCGTATTCCGCTGGAATTATGCCCGACATCCAACGTGAACACGGGTGTATGCAGGTCAATTGCGGAGCACCCCGTTGGCATGTTGCGCCGACTGCGCTTTCGAGTAACGCTGAACACCGACAACCGTCTGATGAGCAACACGTCGATGACGCGTGAGTTCACCCAGTGTGCCGATGCATTCGGCTGGACGCTGGATGACTTTCAGTGGATCACGGTCAACTCGGTCAAGAGCGCCTTCGCCCACTTCGAGGAACGCCTAAAGATCATCAACACCGTCGTGAAACCACGGTATGCGGAGCTGCGCAAAAAGTCCGCTAGTAACTAGCACAAACCAGCGAACTAGCGTCGGGGCGATGAGCAACGCCACACCCGCATCTCAGCATGCCGATTTAGCCGAAAAAATTATCTCGCGACAGATTGGTGCATCATCACCGGCCGTCTCACCCGACGGCAAGCATGTCGCCTACGTGGTCACGCGCGTCGACCAAAAAGCAAACAAATATCGCTCGCAAGTGTGGGTTGCTGCCTCCGATGGGTCGACTCCCCCGCGACCACTGACGGCCGGAGAGAAGCGTGACGGCAATCCAAGTTGGTCACCGGATGGCACGTGGCTGGCATTCACGAGTGGCCGTAGTGAGAAGAAGGGTGAAACCACGCTTTGCATCATTCCCATTGGCAGCGGCGGAGAGATTCGAACCATCGCCACGATGCCCGATGGTGTGGGGTCGCCCAAGTGGTCACCATGCGGCAGATGGATTGCATTCACTTCTCGTACTCAAGATGAGCGCTACACCAAAGATGATGCATCGTGGATGTCCCCGAGAAAGATTGAAACTTTTTACACACGCTTGAACGGTGAAGACTTCGTCTTCGACCGCCCGGAACACGTATACGTGGTGCCGAGTGACGGAACGATTGCGCCACGAAATCTGACACCTGGATTACACGAACACTCGTCACCCTCATGGCTACCCGACTCAAGCGGTGTGGTCACCAACGCAGCATTGCACGAAGGTTGGGACATCGACCTTGCCACTGACCTGCACATCGTGAAGTTGAATGGCGACATCACCACACTCACCGACCGCAAGGGCGTGTACTTTCAGGCATCCGTCTCGCCCGACGGAAAACACGTTGCATTCCTCGGACACGACGATCCGCTTACTTCTCCGCAGAAC
>SYEA01000009.1 GCA_005800965.1 Actinomycetota bacterium
CGATTCCGGTGCCGGTGTCGTACTACTCATTCGGTGGCTGGAAGGCGAGCCTCTTTGGTGACCAACACATGTACGGCCCGGAGGGAGTCAACTTTTTCACGCGTGGCAAAGTAGTGACTTCGCGCTGGCCCGACCCGCGTACTTCGTCGGTCAACCTCGGCTTTCCGCAGAATCGCTAGGCCGCCATGGACATCGGCGTCGTATTGCAGACCACACCACCCGCATCACGGGTGATTGACCTGGCGAAAAAAGCCGAGATGTACGGCATGTCGCACGTCTGGACATTCGACAGCCACATCTTGTGGGAAGAGCCGTACGTGATCTACAGCCAAATTTTGGCGCAGACCAACAACATCATCGTGGGCCCGATGGTCACCAACCCCGCCACGCGTGACTGGACGGTTACAGCCAGCACCTTCGCCACTCTCAACGAGATGTATGGAAATCGCACCGTGTGCGGAATCGGTCGCGGCGACTCGGCAGTGCGCGTAACCAACGGCAAGCCAACCACGCTTGCCACCTTGCGCGAGAGCGTCCACGTGATTCGCGAGTTAGCCAATGGGCGTGGTGTGGAATACAACGGCTCGACCATTCGGTTTCCGTGGGCCGAAAAAAGCCGTTGCGAAGTGTGGGTGGCGGCCTATGGCCCCAAGGCCTTGCAACTCACTGGCGAAGTTGGTGACGGGTTCATTCTGCAACTCGCCGACCTCTCGATTGCCGAGTGGACCATCGCCGCAGTGCGCAAAGCGGCGAAGGATGCTGGTCGCGACCCGAAGAGTGTGAAGATTTGTGTCGCCGCCCCGGCGTACGTTGGCACCGACATCGAGCACATGCGTGACCAGTGCCGTTGGTTCGGTGGCATGGTAGGCAACCACGTCGCCGACATCGTGGCGCGATACGGAGAGAACTCCGCGGTGCCGAAAGCACTCACCGATTACATCAAGGGACGTGAGGGATACGACTACAACGAGCACGGTCGTGCTGGCAATAGCCACACCACCTTCGTACCCGACGAAATCGTTGACCGATTCTGCATCCTTGGTGATGCCGCTGAACACCTGCGTCGCCTCAAAGAGCTCGAGGCGCTGGGTGTCGACCAATTCTCGATTTATCTGCAGCACGACGGCAAAGAGCAAACACTTGAGGCCTACGGCGAGCGCATCATGCCGGCCATCGCAGAGTTGGCACGCGCGAAACAATGACATCGCTTTTACGCCGCACGGCGTACCGAACGGCAATGTTCGTGCTCGCACTTGGTCTCGTGGTGCTGATTTGGGAGACCTACAAGGCCGTTGGTCCCGCCGATGGGGGCAAGTTGTTTGGTGTTCGGATTCTTCCCCGTACGAGTGAGTATGCAATGCCACACGTGTGGGACATGTTTCAGCGCTTCGGTCGCCCCGAAGTTCGCGGATCCGACCGAACCGTCTTTATAGCGGTGTTGGCGGGGGCTTGGTTTTCGTTCCGGTTGAGTGTCGCGGGGTTCGTACTCGGTGGAGCCGTTGGTGTCGGTCTTGCAGTGTTGATGGCGCGCTTCAAGTTGGTGCAACGTGGGGTCCTGCCGTATCTCGTGGTGTCACAGACGGTGCCGCTCATTGCACTTGCGCCACTGGTGGTGAGCTGGGGTGGCAAGTTGGAAGTCGGTCCTTTTGTGTGGCCACGCTGGTTGTCGGCTTCGGTGCTGGGGGCGTTCCTGGCGTTCTTTCCGATCGCGGTGGGAACGCTGCGTGGTTTGGCTGCTGCTCCGGCGGCATCCGTGGAGTTGATGCAGAGTTATGCAGCGTCGTGGGGCAAGACGCTGGTCAAGTTGAAGTTTCCGACGGCGGTTCCCTACATGGTTCCGGCCTTCAGGCTCGGGGCATCGGCGTCGGTCATTGGTGTGGTGGTGGCGGAAATCTCCACGGGTCTCAAGGGTGGAATCGGTCGCTTGATCATTGAATACGCCCGCGAAGCCACTGGTGACCCAGCCAAGGTGTACACCGCAATCTTTGGTGCTGCGGCACTCGGCTTGACCATGGCGGGTGTGGTGATTGCAGCAGATGTGTTTGTCATGCGAAATCGACCCAAGGAGAGCATCTCGTGAGCGCAGTCAACATTCGAAACGTAAGCAAGGCGTTCAACGAGGGCAAACCCAACCAAGTGGATGCACTTCGCGATGTGAGCCTCGACGTGAGGCAGGGCGAGTTCGTGTCGCTCATTGGTCCGTCGGGTTGCGGTAAGTCCACGCTGCTACGCCTGATTGCAAACCTTCTCGAGCCCACGTCGGGTGAGGTGAGCGTGAATGGCAAGTCGGCAGTGCAGGCCCGACTCGAGCAGGACTACGGCATGGCATTCCAGCAAGCAGGTCTCTTCGACTGGCGCACCGTTCAAAAGAATATCGAGCTGCCACTGGAGTTGAAGGGTTGGGAGAAGGCCGATCGTCGCGCTCGTGCCGACGAGATGCTCCAACTCGTGCAGTTGCCCGAATTTGGTGACCACTATCCATGGCAGTTGTCGGGCGGCATGCAACAACGCATTGCGATTGCTCGAGCATTGGCGGCACATCCGCCGTTGTTGCTCATGGACGAGCCCTTCGGTGCACTCGACGAGATGACGCGCGAGTACATGCAGGGTGAACTACTGCGTATCTGTGCGGCCACCAGCACCACAGTGGTGTTCGTGACCCACTCGATTCCCGAAGCGGTGTATTTGTCGAATCGCGTCGTGGTGATGTCACCACGTCCCGGGCGACTCACGAAAGTGGTTGATGTGGCGCTCGGTGGCGAACGCAGTGAAGACACCCGCAATCGCGCTGCTTTTTTCGAAGCAATCACCGCGGTGCGCGAGGGGCTACGTGGCATGCATGCAGCACACGTGGGATTGGGCAACGACGACCGATGAGCAAGGTCGGCAGTTCGCTTGGTGCGACCTTGGGCAAAGTGGTACCGGCAGCAGTGTTCGGAGTGCTGTTCCTCGGTTTTTGGGAATGGGCGGTGAGATTCTTTGAACTCAAGCCGTACTTTCTCACCGCACCATCTGCAATCAGTGAGCAATTCGTCAACAACTTCTCGTTGATTCGTGGCGCCGCAACGGTGTCGGGGACGAACGCGCTCATTGGTCTGGTCGCGGGAACCACCCTTGGTGTGGCGATGAGTTTCGTGCTCAGTCGTTTCAAGTTTCTGAATGAGATCATCACGCCACTGGCCGTAGCGCTCAACGCCGTACCCATCTTCGTGCTGGTGGCGGTACTCAACAACATGTAGTCCATCACCAGTGAAGTGCCGCGACGAATCATGGTGGCGCTCGTGGTGTACTTCATCGTGTTGGTGAACGTGGCTCGTGGTCTCACCCAGGTGTCGTCCACCCATGTGGAGTTGATGCGTTCGTACGCCGCGAGTGATGTCGCCATTCTCCGCAAGGTTCGTATCCCCAACGCGGTGCCGTTCCTGTTCGTATCGCTCAAGATTGCGGCTCCGGCAGCGGTCATCACGGCTTTCGTCAGCGAGTACTTCGGTGGCTCGCAGAACGGCCTGGGAAGTCGTATCTCCAGCAACATCGCGAATTCCAAGAACGCCGCAGGCTGGGCCTACGTTGTGGGGGCCTGCTTACTTGGGCTACTGTTCTATTCATTCTCCGTAGCAATGGAGAGCCTCAACCGCAAGGGACGGGCGAAGTAATACAACACAACACAACATCTGGGTGAAGACACCCAGAAGGGGAGAGAAAACACATGAAGAAGCGTTCAGTACGGGTTGCCTTCGCCGGCATCGCCGCGCTGTCACTCTTCGTAGCCGCCTGTGGCGGTAGCGATGATGCAGCCGACGAAGTGGCCGACGAGTCAACCGAAGAAGCAACCGAAGAGGCTGCAGAAACCTGCACCACGCCAACACCGGTCAAGCTGCAGCTGCAGTGGTTCATCCAAGCCCAGTTCGCCGGCTACTTCGCCGCGCAAGATCAAGGCTTCTATGCCGACCAGTGTCTCGATGTCACCATCGTCGAAGGTGGTGTCGACATCGTTCCACAAACCGAATTGGCCAACGGCAACGTTGACTTCGCAATCTCGTGGGTGTCGAAGGCACTCGCCAGCCGCGAAGCAGGCGCCAACATCGTGAACATCGCACAGGTGTTCCAGCGTTCGGGCACCTTGCAGGTGTCGTTCAAGGACAAGAACATCACCAAGCCAGAAGACTTTGCCGGCAAGAAGATCGGCAACTGGGGCTACGGCAACGAGTTCGAAATCTTTGCGGCACTCACCAAGGCCGGACTCGATCCAGCCAAGGACGTCACGCTCGTGCAACAGCAGTTCGACATGGTCGGATTGCTCTCAGGTGACATCGATGCTGCCGAAGCAATGACCTACAACGAGTATGCACAAGTTCTCGAAGCAGTGAACTCGGCAACCGGTGCGCTCTACACCGCGGACGACTTCAACGTCGTTTCGTATGAAGAGGCCGGCGTTGGAATGTTGCAAGATGCCATCTGGGCATCGGGTGAGCGCCTCGCCAGCGATGCTGCGTACGCAGACACCGCAGCGAAGTTCGTTGCTGCATCACTCCAGGGTTGGGCATACTGCCGTGACAACGTGGAATCATGCCGTGACATCGTGTTGGCAAAGGGCTCCAAGCTCGGCGCCAGCCACCAGTTGTGGCAGATGAACGAAGTCAACAAGTTGATTTGGCCAGCCACCAATGGTGTGGGCTTCATCGACGAGGCCGCCTGGACCCGCACAGCAACCCTGTCGCAGGAAACCAAGAACCTCGAAGGTGGCACGGTGCTCACCAAGGCGCCAGACGCCGAGGCGTACACCAACGACATCGTGACGCAAGCACTCGACATCCTCGCGGGTCTCGGTGTGGACACGTCTGGTTCGGCATATGCGCCGATCGAAGTCACCCTCAATGAAGGTGGCAACTAAGTAAGTTGACGAAACGCAGCGCTCGTCGCTGCAAACGTCGCACGAGGGTGCGGGTCGCCACAAGCGGCCCGCACCCTTCGTGTTTGTGGGCTCAATCACCCCCACGTGTGCCATGATTGGGCACAAGTTTCGTTATGTGCGTCATCTGCCAATCCGTGACGGTGGCTGCTGCGATGATTACGGCCCTACTTCCGGTATCACCCGATGCGGCGACGCAAAGAACTCAGCCTGCAATTGCTGGTACACGCTGCACTCGAGCAGGCACTGTGCGGAGCGTCTCAGGGGTGCGTTACCGATGTACCTCGGTTGGTCGATCGTTGAAGTGGCGTCGGGTGGGGGTGTCGACAGCATCAAGCACAACGGTTGCAACGACAACAACCGCGATGACCACCACCACGACCATTGAGCCGTATCGTCAGCCGACGGTCGCAACTTCCGCTCCCGACCTCTGCCGACTGCGAGACCAAAGTACGCAACGTCGAACATACGGTCAACTGTTGGCAGGTTTCCCGGTTATCGAGAGCAATTTCGCATCGCGCGGGACGTTTACGTTTGCTTTGATTCCCATTGACTTTGCAGATGTGCGTGGAGATACAAACGTGATGGCGAGAGTAACCGACCAGATGCGTCTGATGTCCGAGTGGTACGACATGGTTTCCGAAGGTCGAGTGAAGATTGAATGGCGAGTACACGAAAGTTGGGTGAGGGTGCCCGGCCAATCGACAAGTTATGCGATGAATCGTTCGCGTAGTGACGACAATACGTTGGCGAATGCCGCGTTTGCCGCGGCAGACTCAAGTTTCGATTTCTCGGGTGTTCGGGCGGTTGCTTTCGTTTTGCCCGCTGGTCAAACGTTCATGTCCGAGGGGGTGCAGGGTTTCCTTCACAGCGAGTTTGGTTCGGCTGGTGGATACGCCACCGCCGAAGGACGCGTGTACAACTACATGATTGCCGGCGCTTACTTCGACCGGCAATACAAGAACTACTGGTCGTACTGGGCGCACGAGACAGGACATATGTTTCCGCTACCAGACCTCTACGACCAGAACACCCAGTGGTGGATTGGTAAGCAAACGGAGATTCCAGGCGGACCATTTTCGGGTTTCGACATGATGGCAGCCCAAGATGGTCCAAGCCGAACGCTGAGCACATGGTTGCGTTTCGTGATGGGCTGGCTTGCCGATTCGCAAGTCTTCTGTAAACCACTCTCGGAGTTGACCGAAGCACGAGTCACGCTCGTGCCGACCGATGTGAGGACATCAGGGGTGAAGACCGTAGTGGTGCCACTGTCCAGTTCCAAGTTGCTGGTGGTGGAATCGCGGCGAGCAAACACGAAGTTCGATTGTGAGGGCACCGGCATATCCACGTCGACTTGGCGTGCTCGAAATGGAGTCATCGTGTACACGGCCGACATGACGTTGGGACATGGCGAAGGCTTTCAGGCGCTCGTTGCGCCAGCGAGTCGTGGATTGCAGAGTCTGCCAACGTGCTCTTCGCCGCCGCAGTACGACGCCATCCTCGGTGTAGGCGATGTGGTGACGAGCAATGGCGTGCGAGTTCGGGTGCTCAGCAGCGGTCTCTACGACACCGTGGAGATCACGAAGTAGGGACGAGTTAGCCGGTGTAGTGCTTGTCGGCGATGTTCAAGGCTTCGTCGATGATGGCGAGGCCCGCTCGAATATCGGCCTCGCTCGTGATGCACGGTGGCACCACGTGGATGCGGTTGAAGTGCGTAAACGGCCACAATCCCTGCTGCTTGCAGAACGCAACGATCTCAGCCATTGGTTTGGCGTCCGCACCCACAGCGTTGAACGGAACGTACGGTGCGCGAGTGTCACGATTCTTCACGAGCTCGATCGCCCAGAACATTCCCAGACCACGCACATCGCCGACCGACGGGTGCTTGTCCTTCAAGCGGTCGAGTTCGGGGGCGATGACGTTCTCAGCCATCCTGCGCACGTGCTCGAGCACCTTTTCTTCCTTGAAGATGTTGATCGATGCCACGGCTGCTGCACACGCAAGCGGGTGACCCATGTAAGTAAGACCACCTGGGTAGACGCGCTCTTTGAACGTGTCGGCAATTTTTTGGCTGATGACCACGCCACCAAGTGGCACATAGCCCGAGTTGACACCCTTGGCAAAGCAGATGAGATCTGGTGTAACACCCCATTTGTTGACGGCAAACCATTCGCCGCAACGACCGAAACCGGCCATCACTTCGTCGCACATCATGACGATGCCGTACTTGGTGCACAAGTCGCGTACGCCTTGCAGGTAACCCTCGGGTGGAACCAAGATGCCGTTGGTGCCGACGACGGTCTCGAGACCGATCATCGCAACGGTGTGTGGGCCTTCGACCATCAACACCTCTTCAAGATGCTGCAGCGCTCGCTCGCACTCTTCTTTATCGCTAGATGAATGAAACGCCGAGCGATACGGATACGGACCCCAGAACTTCACGGCGCCTGAAGCGCCGGTTTCGTTTGGCCAGCGGCGCGGATC
>SYEA01000053.1 GCA_005800965.1 Actinomycetota bacterium
AGCGATTCCCCGAGTTTGAGTTGGCCGACCCAGCGGCCATTACCTGGAGCGTTGGCCAGGTGCGCGGCCCGCGGTCGCTGCCGATTCGTGTTCGCTCGCGGGCAACGCCACAAGCCAACGTGCCGGCAAAGTGACCGACGATCAACGCGTCGCACTTGACCTGACGCAACTCAATACCGACCAGCGTGATGCTGTTGAGTACAACGGCGGCCCGTTGCTCATTATTGCCGGGGCTGGTTCGGGCAAAACACGAGTACTAACGCACCGAGTGGCGCACCTCATTGCATCTGGCGTGCATCCGATGAATATTTTGGCGATTACGTTCACTAATAAGGCCTCGCAAGAAATGCGTGCACGAGTAAAAACGTTGGTGGGCGACGTGGCCGACAAGATGTGGGTGAGCACGTTTCATGCCGCATGCGTGCGCATTCTGCGAGCCACTGCCGACCGCTTGGGGTACCCAAAGAGTTTCACCATCTACGACTCGGCAGATTCGCAGCGGTTGGTGGCCCAGATTATTCGTGACCTGAACCTCGACCCCAAGCGGTTTCCGGCACGTGGTGCCCAAGCCCGAATCAGTTTGTGGAAAAACGAGTTGGTCACGCCTGCGGCGGCAGCCGACAGCGCATTCGGGCCGTTTGACACAAAGTACGCCGAGATTTTTGCCGAGTATCAACACCGCACGGTGCGTGCTGGCGCCATGGACTTTGACGACCTACTCATCAATGTGGTGCGTTTGTTTCGCGACAACCCCGAAGTGTTGGCTGCGTACCAGGAGCGCTTCAAACACGTTTTAGTGGATGAGTTTCAAGACACCAACTTGGCCCAGAACGAAATCGTCTTGTTGCTTGGGCGCGAGCACCACAACGTATGCGTCGTGGGTGACACCGACCAAAGCATCTACGCGTTTCGTGGCGCCGATTATCGCAACATTTTGCAATTCGAGCGAGCCTTCCCAGATGTTTACACGGTGGTACTGGCACAGAACTATCGCAGCACACAGGTGATCTTGGATGCCGCAAATGCCGTAATCGCCAACAACGTTGAGCGCAAGCCCAAAGAGTTGTGGACCGAAGTAGGCGAGGGTGACAAAATCGTGCGCTACTACGCCGAAGACGAAGACGAAGAAGCGCGCTTCGTGGTGTCTGAATTGAAGAGGTTGCATCGCCACGAGGCAATCAACTGGCGCGAGATCGCAATTTTTTATCGCACCAACGCACAGAGCCGTGTGATTGAAGAATTCCTGATTGACGGTGATATTCCGTATCGCGTAATTGGTGGCACCAAGTTTTATGACCGCAAAGAAGTGAAAGATGCCGTGGCGTATCTGCGCTGTGTGGTGAACCCGGCTGACGAAATGAGCATTCGACGTGCGATCAACTCGCCCAAACGCGGCGTTGGCGATACCAGCCTTGACAAAGTGTCGGAGCTGGCCAAAGAACAAAGCCTCGCGTTGTCGGTGGCCCTGCGACGTGCGGCTTCGGCTGGTGTTGGCGGGGCTGCGTTGCGTGGCATCAACGAGTTCATCAAGCTGGTGGATGAGTTGGAGGGCGAGTTGGTGCATGGCCCAGCCCACGTGTTGCGCGAATTGCTGGAGCGCAGCGGATATTTGGCCGAGTTGCGCAACGAAGACACCCACGAAGCACAGGGTCGCATTGAGAACCTCGAAGAACTTATTGGTGCTGCGGAAGAGTTTCCCGACGCCAATGACTTTTTAGAAAAAGTGTCGTTGGTGTCTGACACCGACGAGATCGCCGGTGACGACAAGGTGATGATGATGACGCTGCACTCGGCCAAAGGGTTGGAGTTTCCGACCGTGTTCATTGTGGGCTGGGAAGAAGGCATCTTTCCGCATAGCCGCACCTTGCTTGACACGACTCAACTAGAAGAAGAACGCCGTTTGGCCTATGTGGGCATCACTCGTGCCGAGCAGCGTTTGTTTCTTACGCATGCCTGGAGCCGCAGTTTGCACGGCTCGCGGCAATACAACCCGCCATCACGATTTTTGGATGAGATACCACTGGAGTTGCTCGACCGCAAGGGCAGTGTCGACACTGGTGCCGACGAGGGCCGCGGACACTTGCGTGAGCAAACCGACTGGTCGCGTACCCCGGTGCCCGAGTTTCGCGCTCGCGGCCGCAGTGTGACCTCGTCAGCGAGTGAGGCCCTGCGCCCTGCTGTGCGAGAAGCCAAACTGTCGCACAACTTTGCCATCGGTGACGATGTGGTGCACCCGGTGTTTGGCGAGGGCGTGATCATTGATTTGGATGGCGCAGGCGAAAAAGCCGAGGCCACCGTGCGCTTCGTAGACAAAGGCACCAAAGTGCTGGCGTTGGCATGGGCGCCGCTGACGAAGCGGTAGCTCTAAGGAGCGCGCAAGTCGATCAGCAAGCTGCTGCGATTTTCCACCACGGGTCGCGCATCCACCGGCCGATGGAGTGCTTCCACAGGCAGTGTGCGATCTTCGCAGTCAACAAAGTTTCGTGTTCCTTCGACGTGAGTCACCAAACACTCAGGGCTGCGGTCAGCGGGGTAGGCGTAGTAGACCTGCCAACCGACCGATGGCTCCTCCCCTTGATGGTCGACAACGATGGTGCGTTGATACAACGTGTCACGCAAATCGGGATACAGAATTGGCCCTTCTTTTTTCACGATGTCAGCCATGTCGTCTACGGGGCCCACTCGAAAGGTGTAGTTGCCGGGGCGAATCTCGCGCTTGCGATTGTCGGTCGCTTGGTCGGCAAACAGCCAGGTAACCCCAAAGAGCAGGGCGAAAAAAGCAAGCCCTGCCACGATCGGCACGACGGCTCGCGCCATGGGGGATCTCAGCCGTCGAAACATCTCCTTCAGTGTGCCAATTCGAAGCTGCCGCTTCGTGATTTGTGCGATGTTCCTCGGCTTCTTGGCAAAAGGTGCTCGGGCGTAGGCTTCTGTTCTTGTGAAGCGGCCCTATCGCATTGTTGTTGCCAAGCCAGGTCTCGACGGCCACGATCGGGGCGCAAAGACCATTTCGCGAGCCCTGCGCGACCATGGCTTTGAAGTCATCTACACCGGATTGCATCAGACGCCCGAACAAATTGCCGAAACCGCGCTGCAAGAAGATGTAGATGGGGTTGGCTTGTCGTTACTGTCCGGCGCACATCTCACCTTGTTTCCTCGCGTGATGGACGAATTGCGTGCGCGCGACATGGATCACGTGTTGATTTTTGGTGGTGGAGTCATCCCCGATGCCGATGCTGCGGCCTTGAAGCAGCAAGGAGTAAGTGAAATCTTTGGACCAGGTTCATCGTTGAAGACGATTGCCGAATGGCTCGAAGTAGCGCTCGACAACCGAGAGAAAGCGACAACATAGTGGATCTCTTTGAATATCAGGGCAAGCAGTATTTTGCCAAGTTCGGCATCCCCGTATCGGCAGGCGATGTCGCACACACGGTCGACGAAGCCATTGCGATTGCCGAGCGTGTCGGTTACCCCGTTGTGGTGAAAGCCCAAGTGCAAGTGGGCGGTCGTGGAAAAGCCGGCGGCATCAAATTGGCCAGCAGCAAAGCCGAAGTGCAAACCCACGCCACGAACATTTTGGGCATGGATATCAAGGGCCACGTAGTGAAGCGAGTGTGGGTGGAGTGCGCATCCGACATCGCCGAGGAGTACTACGCGTCGTTAACGTTGGATCGTGCCGCCAAACAGCACTTGCTGATGTTGTCCGCGCAGGGTGGTGTGGAAATTGAGGACGTGGCCGCCAAGGACCCAACCGCAATCGTCAAACTGCACATCAACCCAATTATCGGTATCAATGTCGCGACAGCCAAGAAGGCAGCAGCCGACGCAAAGATTCCCGCTAAAGCGCAAGATGGCGTCGCTGCGATTCTTGTCAAGTTGTATGACTGCTTCACCCAAGGTGACTGCGACTTGGCTGAAATCAACCCATTGATTCTGAAGCCCACCGGTGAAGTGCACGCCCTCGACGCCAAAGTCAGTCTTGACGCCAACGCCCTGTTCCGTCACCCGGAGTGGCAGGAGTATCGCGCCACGGAAGAGCTCGACGATCGCGAACGCCTAGCGCGCGAAAAAGACCTGCAATACATCGGCCTTGATGGCAAAGTCGGCATCATCGCCAACGGTGCTGGTCTTGCCATGAGCACGCTTGACGTGGTGAGCCAGGCCGGTGGGTCGGCGGCCAACTTTTTGGACATCGGCGGCGGAGCGAATGCCGAACTCATGACGGCGGCCCTCGAGGTCATCAACTTTGACACCAATGTCAAAAGCATTTTCATCAACATCTTCGGTGGCATCACCCGCGGTGACGAAGTTGCCAAGGGCATTGTCGAGGCCATGCGACGTGTAGAACTTCGCGCACCAATCGTGATTCGTCTCGACGGCACCAACGCCGATGCGGGTCGCCAGATTCTGCTTGATGCGGGCATCCCGGCCAGCAAACTTGTCTCTAAGCCAACCATGCTTGAAGCTGCACGTGCGGCAGTCGACATCGCAAACGCAAAGGTGGCCTAGCCGTGGCAATTTTCGTCAACGAGCACACGAAGGTAATCGTGCAGGGCCTCACTGGTGGTCAAGGCAAGTTTCATGGTTTGCGCAACCGCGCCTATGGCACCAACGTGGTGGGTGGCGTGACCCCAGGCAAAGGCGGACAAGACGTCGAAGGAATTCCCGTTTTCGACAGCGTCGCTGCTGCTGTCAAGGCCACGGGTGCCGACGCATCGTTCGTGGCAGTGCCGCCCAAAGCGGCCCCTGCTGCAATCTTGGAGGCCGCTGCAGCCGGTGTTCGGTTCATCGTCTGCATCACCGAAGGTGTGCCCGCACAAGACGAAGCCCGGGTCTATGCCACGCTCAAGCGCGACTTTCCGAACACGCGACTGCTCGGCCCCAACTGCCCGGGCATCATCAGCCCAGGGCGCTGCAACATTGGCATTACCGCCGGCGAAATCGCCCAAGCACCGATCCCAGGTGGCAAGAACGTCGGGATCGTGTCGCGCTCAGGCACGCTCACCTACCAAGCGTTGTTCGAGCTGAAGCAGCAGGGAATAGGTGTGACCACCTGCGTCGGCATTGGTGGCGATCCCGTGCCGGGCACGTCGTTCGTGGATTGCCTGGCCGAGTTTCAAAATGATCCTGAGACCAGTGCCATTTTGATGATTGGCGAAATCGGTGGTTCAGCCGAAGAAGAGGCCGCTGAATTCATCAAGGCGCATGTCACCAAACCGATGAGTGCATACATCGCCGGCGTCACCGCACCTGCCGGCAAAAAAATGGGCCATGCAGGGGCAATCGTTTCGGGTGGCAAAGGTACGGCACAGGGCAAGATGGATGCATTGCGTGCCGCCGGTGTGCAAATTGGCGCCAACCCAACGGAAGCCGGGCAGTTAATGGCGCAGATTATCGCTTCGCTCAGTTAGCACCTGCTACTTCCGTAGCATTTGATACCAAGATGCGTGTCGACGATCTACTTGCGCGTGGTCAAACGTTTTCCTTTGAATTTTTTCCACCCAAAACCGATGAAGCTCGAGCGCAACTCAACGACACCATCAACGAACTCACACCGTTGCAGCCCAATTTCTTTTCCGTTACCTATGGGGCACAGGGCGGTGAGCGCACTCGCACTCGAGACGTGGTGGTGGCGTTGGCCCGCAATGGTTCGGTCCCGCCCGTGGCCCACCTCACCTGTGTGGGCCACACCCGCGAAGAAATCAGTGCGTTGTTGGGGGAGTACAAAGCAGCAGGAGTCAAAAACATTCTTGCTCTGGGAGGCGATATTCCGGCCGACCCAACCCAAATAGGCCCGAGTGATTTTCGTTATGCCCAAGACTTGGTGGAGTACGTGCGCGCCAACTTTGACGTCTGCATCGGGGTAGCAGCACACCCCGAGCTGCATCCGCGGTCGGTGTCGCGCGAGTCGGATCGCCAACGTCTGGCCGACAAACTCCGACTTGCCGATTTTGCAATGACCCAATTCTTTTTTGATGTTGATCACTACCGACGAATGATCGACGAGCTGAGTGCGCTCGGCGTGCACAAGCCGGTGTTGCCTGGGGTGATGCCGGTAACCAACAAAGCCCAGATTGCGCGCATGGCGCAAATGTCGGGTAGTGAGCTGCCGCAGTGGCTCACAGATCGCTTGGCGCCACTCGAAAACCCGGTCGATATTCGCAAAGCAGGCGTGGAAATCGCCACGCAGTTGTGCACCGAGCTGATGGCGGCTGGCGCGCCAGGTTTGCATATCTACACCTTGAACCGCTCCGTAGCTGCACGTGAAATTGCGGTCAACTTGGGTCTCGGCCAAGCGTGAGTTCGGCCGAGGCGGAACAACGCCCAAGCCTGCTCGGCTATCTGCCGGCTCTAGATGGTGTGCGGGCGCTTGCCGTTGGCGCCGTGATCGTGTATCACGCCAACAAGTCGTGGCTGGGTGGCGGCTTTCTTGGGGTTGAGGTCTTTTTTGTCATCAGCGGTTTTCTGATTACCTCGCTGCTCATTGCTGAATCTGAACGAGACGGCAGCATCAGCCTGAAGCAGTTTTGGCTGCGGCGGGCTCGGCGCTTGCTGCCAGCTTTGTGGTTGTTGCTGGTGGGTGTTGCGATCTATTGCTCGTTGTTCGAGCGCGCCATGCTGGGTAATTTGCGTGGCGACATCATCGCTGCCGTGCTTTATGGCTTCAATTGGTTTCAGATTTGGGTAGGAACCTCGTACTTCACCGCCTTTGATTTTGTGCCACTGCGCCACTTGTGGTCGCTGGCGGTGGAAGAACAGTTTTATGTGATCTGGCCGTTGATGATGTTTGTTTTCACCCGATTCGCACGCCGCCGTATGCCAATCGTGGGGTTGTTGTTCATCGCCACATCCGTTGCAATTGCCATTTTCGTAGGGTTCACCTATCGCAGTGGGCCGATTGCCACCGTGAGCGAAACCCCGGAGCAATACATGGCCTTTTTAGGCCAAGCCGTTTCACGAATCGATTTTCTCTTTCTTGGCACGTTCACTCGAGCAGGCGGCTTGTTTCTTGGCGCCGCACTTGCGGTGTTCTGGCGCCCGTGGCTACTGCAAACCTCACCAATAGGCACCCGTGGCAAGTTGCTTGATGGCATTTCGCTGGCCGGGTTCGGAGGATTGGCGATTTCGGCTGCAGTGTTTCGTGACGTCGTAGAAGTCACCGATGTCGGCACGACGGGTTACGACTTGTTGTTCCGTGGTGGGTTCTTTTTTGTCGGTGTGAGCAGCGTTGCTGTGATTGCTGCTGCAGTGCACCCGACGGCCACCATGACCCATGCGTTGCTTGGCAACCGCGTGATGACCTATATCGGGCAGCGCTCATACGGTTTGTATCTGTATCACTGGCCAGTTTTTCAGATGTATCGCCGCTTTGCCGGGCAGGGTTTAACGCCGTACGAGTTCGTGCTGTTGGTGCTGTTGTCGTTGGCCTTGTGTGAACTGTCATTCCGCTATGTAGAAATCCCGGTTCGTGATGGCCGGTTTGGGGCCTGGTGGCGGAGCCGTCGAGCAGAGCGCCAACTTGGCACACCAATTTCGCCAGCCGTGCTGCGCCGTCGTGCTGGGTTACTGGCTTTCGGTGCTGTGTTGCCGGCGTTTGCGCTGTTCAGCGTGGCAACGGCTGATGTGAGATTAAACGACATCAGCCAGAGCCTGGCCGACAGCGAATCGGCAGTTGTCAACGTGCTGGGCAATCAAACAACACCGACGACCTTGGCGCAGAACGACCCCGTAATCGTCACTGGTGGTGGCGTCACTGCAACCACAACGCTCGACGGCCAGCTCATTGATGTGCTCGCGATCGGCGACTCGGTCATGCTGGGTGCAGCCCGCGAATTGTCTTCCCGAGGGGCCACGGTGGATGCCCTGAAGAGTCGCCCCGTGCGACAGGCGCTGGAGATCGTCAACTATCTGAAGTCCACTCGTCGCTTGGGTTCAATCGTGGTGATTCATCTCGGCACGAACAACACCGCCACTGAAGCCGTCTTTGACGAAATCATGACAACGCTGCGTGACACACCACTGGTGGTGTTCCTGACCGTTCACGTGCCAAGTGAACCGCGACAAACCATCAATAATCAGTTGATCAACGCGTTGCCTGCCAAGTACGCCAACGTGAAAGTGCTTGATTGGCACACGATTGTGGGCCAATACCCCGAATATTTGTATTCAGATCAGACGCATCTGCGGCCAGTTGGTGCACGCTTTTATGCAGACTTAATCATGCAGTCCGTTGGGCGGCTGTAGCCGCGTTCTCGCGCGGTCGCGATCAATCGTCTAGGGTGTGCCCCCGTGACAAGTCCAATTCGAGTCGCCGTTACCGGCGCAGCCGGCCAGATCGGCTACAGCCTGATTTTTCGTATCGCTTCGGGTGCCATGCTCGGCCCTACGACGCCGATCATTTTGCAGTTGCTGGAAATCACCCCGGCATTGGGCGCCTTGGGTGGCGTGAAGATGGAGCTCGACGATTGTGCGTTCCCGCTGTTGCAGGATGTCGTGCTCACTGATGATGCCAACATCGCC
>SYEA01000054.1 GCA_005800965.1 Actinomycetota bacterium
GACCACAGCGATTTCGCACGCCCCAACCACCACCTATGGACCCCTCTGCGATATGCGGCAAAAAATAATTTTGCAAATAGCAAAAATTCACCAAAAAATCGCACGACAATCCACCACCCATCCAACACGAGCGACCATGCTTAGGAACGTTGTCTGCTCACGTCGCCAAACACCTCGCTCAATCTTACGCGAACGTCGCGACCGATCGACCTAATGTTTCGCTCGCTCTGGTGCCTCAGCGCATCGTGCTCGACACATCCGTTTTGATTGCTGACCCCACCGCAATACACGCATTCGCCGGCTGCGCCGTGGTGATTCCACTCACAGTCGTAGAGGAACTCGACGGATTGAAAACTCGCATGGACGACGTGGGTCGTGCCGCGCGCACAGCGTTGCGCAATATCGAAGAGTTGCGTCGCCGCGCGGGCGGCTCACTCGCCGAGCCCACCCCATTGAGCGAGGACCCCGATTCGGCCACCTTGCACATCGAGGTCAACAACGTGGATCGCGAACGCCTAGAGCACCACGGGCTCGACCCGTCGATTCCGGACAATCGCATCATTGGTGCAGCGCTCGGTCAGTCAAGAATTGCCCCCACGTGTTTGGTCTCCAACGATGCAGCATTGCGGATCAAAGCAGCCCACCTTGGGCTGACCGCTGAAGAGCACCATCCACTGGCCCGCGCGAGCAGCGACCGAGCCATGGGGTGGGTGACCCTCGAGGCCGACGCGGCGATAGTGGATGCTTTGTATTCCAACGAAGTGGCCGAGGCCTCGGCAGTTGCTGGCGCCGAGGTGCTCTACAACAATAATTTTGCCGTTTTGCGTCACGGGTCGCAGTCAGCCTTGGCTCGGGTGCGCGATGGTGAGTTGCGCGTGCTCAATAGCAACACCCCCGAAGCCTGGGGCTTGCGCCCGCGCAACAAAGAGCAGCGCTTCGCCCTCGAGTTGCTGCTTGATCCGGCCATTTCGGTTATCGCCCTCGACGGTCGCGCCGGCACCGGCAAAACAGTGATGGCAATCGCTGCCGGACTCGAACAAGTCGTTGAACATCGCCGCTTTGAACGCCTCGCGGTGTATCGCCCCCTCGTGCCGGTGGGTCGCGCCGACGTTGGTTTCTTGCCTGGCGGATTGGAAGAAAAACTCGACCCGTGGATGTCAGCGATTCATGATGCGATTTTGGCACTTACTGAGGAGCGTTCAAGTCGTGACGCGCGCAGCCTGATTGAAGACCTCACGGATCGCGGCCAGTTGACCCTGGAGTCGGTCACATTCCTGCGCGGTCGCTCGTTGCAGGGCCAATTTGTGGTGGTGGATGAAGCCCAAAACTTGGAGCCAACGACCCTCAAGACCATCCTCACCCGCATTGGTGAGGGCACCAAGGTGGTATTCACCGGTGACACCAGCCAGATCGATGCCCCGTACATGGGCGAAAGCAACAACGCCCTCGCCGTGTTGATCCACGCCTTTGCTGGCCAGACGCTCTTTGGCCACATCACCCTGGCATCGTGCGAGCGTTCTGAAGTCGCCAGCCTGGCTGCTGAGCTGCTCTAGGGCCGCTCGTCGTTCGGGCGGGCCAACGGCGATCGGTTTGTCAAACGTCACACATTTTCACTTGACACTTCGTTGCTGCCCTATTTAGTGTTAAAAGCACGAATAGGGCTTTTCATCCGGCCCCGCCCCCTCAGGGTCGGATGAAAAACCGGTTTCCAGCGTGGGAAGCCATCAGCCCGAGTTATGTGAAGAGTTTTGTTCCACCCTTTCAGCAAAGGCAATCATGACCACCTTCGACACACGCACCGCTACCTCGGTTCCACTTGATCCCAATGTTCATGGTGCGTCAACGCCGAACCCCAATCAGGTCGACGACTTTGAATTTCGTGGGCCCATCGGCGACATTGACTGGACACAGTTTTCCAACTGCAAAGGTAAAACACATTTGTTCTTCGCACCGAAGGCCGAACGCCCTCAAGCTCGCGCCCGACGCGAGGCCAAAGCCCGCTCACTTTGCGACGCGTGCATCGTGCGTGATACCTGTCGCGATTACGCACGGGTGAATCACGAATACGGCTTATGGGGTGCTGAAAGCGAAGAAGAACGCCATCTTGCTGGTTTCACCATCGCTGCCCCGGTGGGATTGCGCAGTGCGAAGTACCGCAATCTGCGTAATGGCGAAATGTCGTCCGATTCAGCCGACCAGCAACCTGTCGCACCGATGTAGTTACGGCTGTTGCTGTCGAATTAGCTCTGGTCGTCGCGCAGTGCGAGCAGCCGAGCAAACAACTCGGGTCGCATAGAGATAAAGAGACCACTCGACTCGGCGCACAATGTGTCGCCGCTGTGGAGGGTGCCACGAGTAAAGATCTTGCGGCCCTCCACTTTTTCACACCAACCGCGAAACACGAGCTCGTGCAACAGCGGTGTTGGCGAGCGATAGTCCACCGTCAAATTGGCCGTCATGCCAGGCTGGCCTGACGCCGACTGTGCCACCCCGAGCACCTCATCAAACGCGCTGGCGATAAAGCCACCATGCACACACCCCGGCGCGCCTTCGTATGGCGCGGTAAAAGTGATACGGCCTTCCACCGTGGCCTGCGCACCTTCTTGGAGCACCTGAATCGCCAGCGGCACCGCAATGGGGTTCATCGACCCCAATATGGGGCTGCGTGCCAAAAAATTGCGGCCACGATCGGCCAAGGCTGCTTCGCCAACCCGATTCGTGGTGCCCTGTGCAGTGCCATGAGCACTGGCTACAAGGGCTTCCACACTGGCACGCACCTGGTCACGAACACGTTTCACTTCGTCGATCGTTGCCTCGGTAGAGATGACTTCACAAATCATCGCCCGTATTTCTTCGGCGAGTTCCACCCGAGCGCGATCGAGCTCTGACAGCGGCCCAGCCTGGATGTGAAAGCCGGTGAACTCGGTCAAGTCGACACCTCGATCAACACGGGTGCATGATCGCTGGGTTGTTCACCTTTGCGAGCATTGCGATCGATTGCCGACCACGTGGTGTTGTCCGCCACAGATTTGGTCACGAGCGCCAAGTCGATGCGCATTCCCCAACCGCGATGAAACGAGCCGTTGCGATAATCCCACCACGAATAGATGCCGGGTTCGGGGTGCTGTTCGCGCACCACATCACGCAAGCCCCAGTCGGCGAGCGCCTGCAGACGCGCACGCTCGGGGGCACTCACATGGGTCGAGCCCTCGAGTGCTTTGGTGTCCCAGACATCGGCATCGGCAGGTGCGATGTTGTAGTCGCCTGCCACCACCAAGTTGTCGGTGGGTTTGGCAATTGCTGCCACGTGCGCCGCTAGGCGATCCATCCAGCTGAGTTTGTATTGATAGTGCTCGTGGTCGAGTGCCCGCCCATTGGGCACATACACCGACACCACCGTCACACCACTGCAGTCGGCAGTGATGATGCGAGCTTCGTGATCGGGCTCACCCACCACGAAGTTATTGCGCACATTGGCGAGTCCGGCTTTTGACAAAATCGCCACACCGTTCCATTGGCCCTGGCCAAAGTGCGCCGACTCGTAACCCATTTCGCTAAAGGTGAGTGCAGGAAACACTTTGTCGGTCATCTTGGTTTCTTGCATCAGCAGCACATCGGGCTGCACATCGCGCATCCACTCCTGCACGCGCGGCAGGCGGGCCTTCAGCGAATTCACGTTCCACGTGGCAATCAGCACGCCCCAACGGTAGTTGTCGGCCTCGATATTCCCATAGCCTCGGCGCATGGCCGTGCGTGAACTGATCGGTGTCTACGACGCCGACGCCACCTTGTGGGGCGAAGTTTCGTATTGGGTGGGTGCCCGGCTCGGCCAGCGGCACTGCAGCCTGTGCGACATTACCCATGGCATGTTCACCAAGAAATCGGAGTGGCAAACGTGCGCCGCCGCGCTGCCCGTGCCGTTCGCTGCCTTTCATCGCAATGATCAACCAGCAGAGGTGCGGGCATGCATCGGCAATCAACTGCCGGCTGTGGTGGCCCGCACCGACTCGGGTGTGGTCATGTTTGTCACGGCTGCCGAACTCGAAACGTGCGACGGCAACCCCGAGGCTCTCGCGGCACTGCTCACCTCACGGCTGGCCGCGCACGAGAATTAGTTACAGATAGCTGCCGCGGTGGGCTCCGGCAGTTGCTAACTCGCCAGCCGTCACCGGTGCAGGAATCACCTCAGCAGTAATCACGGTGAGGTCAACTGCGTTGATCTCCCCGTTGCGGGTTGCCCACACCGCGTGACGCCGCACTACTTCGTTGAAGAAGTTGCGCATCGCACGACCGTTGCCAAAACCTCGGCCACGCGGAAGTGAGTTCACGTAGGAAATCACCTTCTGGCGTGCATCCACCGTGAGACTCAGTTCGTACTCCTCGAGGTAGAGATCAAAGATTTGACCCAACTCGTCGGTGGCGTAATCGGGGAAGTCGATGACGACGTCAAAGCGACTCCGCAGCCCCGGGTTGGCGTCGAGGAAGCCCTGCATTTCTGTGGGATACCCTGCGACGATCACCACGATGTCGCCGCGGTTGTCTTCCATGAACTTCAGCAGCGTCTCGATGGCCTCTGGGCCATAGCCCTGGTGCTGATGCCCCGTGAGTCCGTAGGCCTCGTCAATGAACAACACTCCGCCGCGTGCCTCTTCACAGAGTCGCTGAGTCTTGATTGGTGTTTGGCCGATGTATGCCGCAATCAACTTGGAGCAGTCGGCTTCCACGACGTGGCCCTTTTTGAGGAGTCCCAACGCCTTGTAGAGGTCGGCCACCATCCGAGCCACGGTGGTCTTGCCCGTGCCAGGGTTGCCAGTGAACACCAAGTGGGGTGATTGTTCAATCGCCGGCAGACCTTTCGCCACTCGGGCGTTGGTGAACTCGCGGGCAGCAACCAGGCGTTCCACTTCGATCTTGACCGGCTCTAAACCGACCAATCGTCGCAGGTTGCCAAGGATGTCGGCTGTCGATGCATCGCTTGAACGCACCTTTGGCGCGCGTGCCCGAGCAGCACTGGTGGATTCGCTCTCCACGTCGTTGATGTCGTCAATGTCGTCGA
>SYEA01000055.1 GCA_005800965.1 Actinomycetota bacterium
GCTGCGGATGGGTCCAGCGCAACAAGGCCTCGATACCCACGATGCGACCGGTGTGAATGGAAACGATGGGTTGGTACACCACAGCCATTTCACCGCCCGCCAACGCGCGTTCGAGTTGTGACGACAATGTGAGGCGGTCGCGGGCCTGGGTACGCATTGCCTCACTGAACATCTCGCTACGACCCTTGCCGCGTTGCTTGGCGCGATACATCGCAGTGTCTGCATTTACCAACAATGTCAGTGCAGCATCGGCTGGTGATTGCTCATCCAAGAGCGTGAGTGGTGCGATTGCAACACCGACGCTGGCGCCTGAAGTGACTTCGACGCCGTGAATGACATGTTGGCCCGTGATACTGGCGCGCAACCGCTCGGCAATCTCGAGCGCCAGTGATTCGTCGCCAACACCTTCGGCCAGCACGGCGAACTCGTCACCGCTCAATCGCGCTACGACGTCGGATGGGCGAGTGGCAGTGACGAGGCGCTTGCCAACGCTCACGATGAGTTGATCTCCGAAGCGGTGGCCGACTGTGTCGTTGACGTTCTTCAGGCCATCAAAGTCGAGAAACAACACGGTGACACCACGGCGCAGGGTGCGGCTGCGGTCGAGCGCCTCGGCCACGCGCCGCAAGAACAGCGTTCGATTGGGCAAACCAGTCAACTCATCGTGGGTGGCTTGTCGCTGTAGTTCGGTTTGTAGTTGTTTGTGCTCGGTGATATCGCGGGCAATTACCGAGTAATGCTCGACGGTGGAATCTGCGCCGCGCACCACATGCAGGGTGAGTGACAGCGTGCGCATGAACCCATCGGGGCTGCGATGGCCGAGCTCGCCTGACCAGGAGTTGTGTACGCCACCAGTCAGCACATCGCGGGGCACCTGGTTGCGCACTGCATCAAAAAACGTGGTGGCTGCCTCATTGCTGCTACCCACAACGCTGCTACCACTCGTGCTCGTGGTGTCGGTGATGCCGAGCACCTCGGCTGCACCGCGGTTGGCAAACATGAGTTGCATGTTGGCGTCGAACACCACGATGGCATCGCTGGCGGCATCGAGGGCACCAACGAGTTGGTCGTTGAGTCGATCGTGGGTGGCGATGGTGGTGATGTCTTGGGCTGTGCCGACGTAACGGAGTGTGTTGCCACTGGCATCACGAATTGGCGCGGCGGAAAATGCAATTACGACATTGCTGCCATCCAAGTGGTTCAACCGAAAATGGGCAACGAATGCGTCGGGCGTGGCCTGCGTAGCAATCCACCGCGCCTCGAGTTCGGCGCGCGTGGCGGGCAGGGCATGCGCCCACGGCGCAACACCGAGCGTGAGTGGGGCACCACCCAACGCGAGCATGCGGAATGCGTCGTTGGCCGCCGTCAGGCGACCGGCTACGTCAGTTTCGCAAAGTGCGACAGGAAGCGAAGCGAGCGCGCGATCGATACGCCAAGTATTTCAGGTTTGGTGCCCGCCAAGCGGGAGCATGGCCCGCGACTGACTCACGGAGCTTGGACGTAGAAGGTGCTCTCGGCCAGGTCGAACGTGCTCATCTCGATTTCAGTCAAGAGCAACTCCGCATCGACGCCACCACTAGCGCCTGTGACTGCGGCAAGATCAATGACTTTGTCCATGGCAAACACCGTGAGCAAGAACTGTCGACGCTCGCCTTTGCTCGGACACGGGGGTGCGTAACCCACGCTGCCCTCACTGTTCGTGGCGACGACCACTTCGGGTGGTGTGGCGCCTTCGCCGATGGCTACGGTGCCGCCAGTGAGGTTGGCCATTGTCCACAACAACCGCTCGGGTGTCTCGACGTCGTGCAACAGCACGGCCAGGGTCACGGTGCCAGCGGGCTGGCCGGTGATTTGCAGTGGTGGCGAAACATTGCGGCCGTAACACGTGTACGTCAGGTCGATGTCCGCGCCTTCGATCCACGGGCCACTCACACTGAACGCATCACTCGGTTCGAGCGCCTGCGCAGTTTCGTCGGTCACGATGGCGATGGATTCATTTTGTTCGGGTGACGCCGGCACCAACGTGCGACCATCACGTGAGCAGGCACCCAACATGAGTGTGAGTGCTGTCATCAGGCCTGCTGCAGCGAGGCCAACTTGGCGGGTGGAGTTGTGTCGCCGCGAGTGACTCATTGCATCACAGAGTACGAGGTATCGCGTACTAGCGTGCGTCAGCGCATGGGGCGACAAGCGGAATCCACCGAACGCTTGTGCGTTCTGACGGTGCACGCTCACCCCGATGACGAAGCATCCAAGGGTGCGCCAACGTTGGCAAAATATTCGCAACAAGGCGTGCACACCGTGCTGGTGTGTTGCACGGGCGGCGAAGAGGGTGATGTGAACAACCCGGCGCTCAAAGAGCCCGGTCAGCCTTTTCATGGACTGTCGGATGATGCCAGTCGCCAGTTGCTTGAGTCGATGCGCCCACACGAGTTGGCCGCCGCTGCCAAGGTGATCGGCTTTTCGCGCGTGGAGATGCTTGGCTATCGCGATTCAGGAATGGCCGAGTCGCCCGCCAATGCGAACCCTGCATCGTTTCACATGGCCGACATCGACGAAGCCGTCGGTCGGTTGGTGCGGATCATTCGCGCCCAACGACCGCAGGTGATCATTACTTACGGCGACGACCAGCGCGGATATCCGCATCCTGACCATCTGAAGGTGCACGACATCAGTGTGTTGGCTTTCGACCGGGCTGGTGACGAAAAGTGGTATCCGCACGATGGGCCGGTGTGGCAGCCACTCAAGATGTATTACTCGGTGTGGTCGCGGGCCCGTCTCACGGCTGTGCACGAAGAGTTGCTGCGGCTGCGCGGCTCGTCGCCATACGACGAAAAGTGGTTCGAGCGACCGAACCTTGATGATCGCATCACGACGCGTCTCAATGTTGGTGATTATTTCTGGGCGCGATCTGGCGCGCTGCGGGCACACAAAACCCAGGTAGATGAAAATGAACCATTTTGGTTCGGGTTGAGTGATGCCGAGTTGGCTGCCGTGTACCCGTATGAAGATTGGGTGCTGGCGCGGTCATTGGTGAAGAGCCAACGTGCTGCTGGTGAGTACGAAGATGACTTGTTTGCCGACATCCGAGTTACATCGTGAGCAACACGGCACAGTTTCGAGTCGCGTTCGGCAAAAAAGACGAAGTGGTGCACGGCCCAGATGATGCCGACGTGGTGATTTCGGTTGCTGCCAGTGATGCCCACCTTGACCCCACAAGTTTGTATATGCAGGGCAAACTCAAGGCCCAAGGCAGCACAGGTGCATTGTTTGCGTTGTTGCAGTCGGGCGAAGTGAGCGCGGCTATCCAGCGGCTCGCATCGCGTCCCTGATTTGGCGGTAGCCAATCAAGGTTGCACCCGCTGCAGCGAGTGCGGCGCGCACTTCGCTGCCAGTGATGAGTGCCAAGTCATCGATCCAGCCCAGACAAACATCGCCGAGTGCGCGCACCTCTGGTGAGTCAATCACGGGTTGCACGTGAATCTCGGTGACGCCTGACTGCAATTTACTTATTGAGGTGAGCACCCGTTGACGGCTACCCGATGACCAGTCGTGGTCGAAGTGATCGGGGAAGAGCACACCCTCATCGCGGGCCAGTCCGCGGAAGTCGAAGCCGGCCTCGTTGAGTGAAATGGAGGATGGCAGTCGAATCGGCAAACGGTACTCGGCTGCGAGTTCGAGATAAACGTCAAAGAATTCCGGCCGCAAGGTGATGGATGTCAAATGAGGTGCCAAGTGCGTTACATCGACACCCCACAACAATGCGCGTTCCACTTGGGCTCGACATTCGCGCAACACCTCTTCGGAATCCGCGTGTTCCCAGAGATCATCCAGGGTGGAAGGGAATCCACCATCGCCCGATTGCAGTGATGGTGCGTAGGTGAGCGGGCCCCAGCGATATTCGGGATGTTCAGAGACCAAGGTGAGGTGAACACCAATGTCATCGCCGGGTTGCAGATGCTGCACGGCATGACGCGCCCAAGGGGCGGGCACCATCAGCGACGCGCATGTGGCGACACCCTTGCGCATGGCTTGCAGAACACCTTCGTTGGATGCGTGGAACGCCCCGAGATCATCACAACTCAGCACCACCAATTTGGCATCGTCAGGGTGGCCAAGTGCCTCGTTGAGCGAACGAAACGACGCGGTGGGCACAGCGTGACGCTACTTGCACCATTTCCACAGCCCACGCTGGTTGCGCTGGGCTTCAAACGCACCCGCTACGAATGCGTCGCGATACCGCGAGTTGGGTTCGATATGTAACGGTCTTCCGTATCCGCGGCGCACCAATTCGAAGTTGACGAATAATTCGCCACCATTGACGGGGCGAAAGAGATACAGCAAGAGTCGGCCGAAGGCATCACGGGCTTCTTGGTCGCGCTCGATTCGCAATGTGGTGCCTGCGGGCAACATCGTGGCCAAGAATTCGGTGGCTTGTGGGCCAAAACACTGCACGCCTTTGGTCGGGTGTTTGGTTTCGGGGGTGTCAACGCCAACTAGCCGAATGGTTTCGGTGGTGCCCGCAACTTGAGCACGAATCGTGTCGCCGTCGATTACTTCAACCACCTCAATATGGGAAAGAACTGCAGTGGTCGGTTGTGCCGCACTGCAACCAACAATCAGCGCCGCAGCGACAACGAGACCGAGGTGCTTGGTTCGGTGCATCATCGCTGACCTGTGTGTTAGCACCCGGCGCATGCGGCACCGAAGTACGGTTGGGGCATGACATCTTCATTGCCCAACAACCATGGCCTAGGACGAGTCGGCATCTGGACATTTGCTCTTGACCTGCAGCCAATGAGCAAGGCCCAAGAAGCCGCCCGTGAACTTGAAGAACTCGGCTATGGCTGTATTTGGGTTCCCGAGGCAGTGGGTCGTGAGCCGTTCGCTTCGTGTGCGTTGTTGTTGGCAGGCACGCAACGCATCGGGGTGGCGACGGGAATCGCATCGATGTATGCACGATCAGCAGTCACGATGCAAGCAGGTTGGCGCACGCTCACTGAAGCGTTCGGCGAACGCTTCACCCTCGGCATTGGGGCCAGTCACGAACATATGGCCACCAAATTGCACAAGACCAGTTATGACAAGCCGTACACCGCAATGGTCGAGTATCTCGACCAAATGGACAAAGGTTTGTACGCCGCCGTTGCACCAACAACTACACCGCGGCGTGTGTTGGCTGCGCTCGGCCCACGCATGTTGGCGCTCAGTGCTGAGCGGGGTCTTGGCGCGCACCCATATTTCGTGCCACCTGAACACACCAAGATGGCTCGCGACACCATGGGCGACGGGCCTGCGCTGGCACCTGAACAAGCAGTGCTGTTGGAGACCGACCCGACGAAAGCACGCGAGATTGCCCGCAACTTCATGGCCACCTACATTCGTCTGCCGAACTATGCCAACAACCTGCGACGACTTGGCTACACCG
The DNA here is from genome assembly GCA_005800965.1 of Actinomycetota bacterium. GTDB lineage: Bacteria > Actinomycetota > Acidimicrobiia > Acidimicrobiales > Ilumatobacteraceae > F1-60-MAGs027. The sequence continues at coordinate 5,429 of SYEA01000055.1, forward strand.
ACGACGACCTCGGCGACAAGCAGCGACCGCCAAGCGACCGCATGGTGGATGCCATCGTTGCATGGGGCACGATGGATCAAGTAGTCGCCCGCGTGAAGCAGCACTTTGATGCTGGTGCTTCGCATGTGAGCCTGCAAGTGCTTGACGCCGACCCTGCCGCTCTGCCGATGCGACAGTGGCGTGAATTCGCAGCAGCGACCAAACACCTGTAGCCGCGCGGTCGCCTTCCTCTAAGTGGGGAAGAGGGTGGCGAGTAGCGCTAGACGCCGAACACGCGACGTTGCAGCTTGCGCATGCCGCCCAGCCAGCGCTCGTGTTCAGTGGCCTTGATTTTCACGTAGTCGCCAACTTCGGGATGAGGAAAAATAAAGAAGCGCTCCTCGACGAGTGCATCATGCACCACGTCGGCAACTTGGGCCGGCTCGAGCACGGCCCCGGCGACACGCACCACGTTGCCAGCATTGGCATCGATGCCTTGGCGGTCTCCGCCGCGCAACATTGCAGTGTTCACACCCTGCGGGCATAAACAGCTCACTTTGATGCCACGTGAGCCGTAGGTAATTGACAACCACTCGGCAAATGCCACCGCAGCGTGTTTGGTAACCGAGTAGGGCGCCGAGCCGATCTGAGCAAGCACACCAGCCGCGCTGGCGGTGCTGGCAAAATAACCCTGCCCGGCAGCGAGCCATTCGGGCATCAGATATTTTGCTGCCCAGCGGTGTGAGTGAACGTTGACATCAAACGATGTCGACCAGTCGGTTTCGCTCGAGCCGAGGTCGGTGCCGAGACCAACACCAGCGTTGGCAAAAAACAAGTCGATGCGGCCGGCCAATTGGCGTGCCTCTCTTACGAGTCGTGCGTTTTGTTCTTCGTGGGCCACATCGGCGATCACCACGTGAGCCGAGTTGGGGCGACGGGCATTCAGACGTTCCGCCACGGCCTCGACGCCTGCACCCGCACGGTCGCTGAGCACGACGGTTGCACCAGCGTCGTGAAAACGTTCACCAAGTGCCGAACCGATGCCACCGCCTGCACCAGTGACAACGGCGACAGAACCAGCAAACTTCACAGCACGATGTTACGACGAACGTGCGTATCCATCATCATGGAACCCAGCGTGGATAGCCTGCGCAGCAAGCCCCAAGGAAGGAATCCCGCCAGATGACTGAAACTATTCAACATGGTTCTGTTCAACAGGGTTCCTCGCACGACCTGATCGTGATCGCCGAGGCCATTGGGGTCATCGACAAAGCACTCACCGAAATTGGTGGGCGTCAATTGGTGAGCAGCACCGAAATGGCCGACTTGCTCCTCGACGTGCGTCAGCTGCTTAGCGAAAAAGTCGAGCCCGCAACCGCTGCCGCCAAGTAGGCAGCCCAGCAGCAGAGACCTGCGCCGTCACTCGCGGTGCGGCAGCAATCAATCGATTGAGTGCGCGCTGCATGTGGTCGCGCAGCAACTCGGGATGTTCTACGGCGGCGGAGTCGATGTGGATGCCGATGTCAAGCGAATGGTTGTACGACAACAGCGTGGCGTTGAACGCCACTCCACCGAGCGGCCCGATGGGGTAGTTCTCGGTGATCATCCCCCCAGCGATGTAGAGGGGAATACCTGAGGAACGTACGTTCGACGTCGCGAAGTCGATCGACTGACTCTGGGTGCGGGCA
>SYEA01000056.1 GCA_005800965.1 Actinomycetota bacterium
GCACAAAATCAACAACGTGCTCGGTCAAGCACTGCTGGCCAAACGCATGGGCAAAAAACGTTTCATCGCCGAAACGGGCGCCGGCCAACACGGTGTTGCTTCCGCAACTGTTGCTGCGCTGTTTGGCCTGTCGTGCAAGGTGTACATGGGTGCGGTCGACGTCGAACGCCAGGCGCTGAACGTGTTTCGCATGCAGCTGTTGGGCGCCGAAGTTGAAGCTGCGCAATCTGGTAGCCGCACGTTAAAAGATGCTGTCAACGAGGCCATGCGCGACTGGGTGGCCAATGTCGAGCACTCGTATTACTGCTTGGGTTCGGTGATGGGCCCGCATCCGTATCCATTCATGGTGCGTCAATTTCAAAGTGTCATCGGCGACGAAGCCCGCCTGCAAATGCGCGAACTCACCGGGAGTGACCCCGATGTGGTGACTGCCTGTGTGGGAGGAGGGTCGAACGCCATCGGTATCTTCAGTGGTTTTGTTGACACCACCGCACGCCTGGTGGGTGTTGAACCTGCTGGTGGTGCAGCCGTTGGTCGCGGAGTTCCCGGAGTAGTGCACGGGATGAAGAGTTACTTGATGCAAGACGAAGAGGGTCAAGTGCAAGAAGCACATTCGATTTCGGCTGGTCTTGATTACCCAGGTGTCGGGCCCGAGCATTCATATTTGGCGTCGATTGGACGTGCGGAGTATCCGAGCGTGACCGACACCGAGGTCATTGCTGGGTTTCAGTTGCTGTCGCGCACCGAGGGCATCATTCCGGCTTTGGAATGTGCACACGTCGTCGCTTGGATTGCCCGTGAGGCCCCGAACATGCAAGGTGCCACCGTGTTGATGAACCTGTCAGGCCGTGGCGACAAAGATGTGGGACAAATGATGCAGATTCTCGGGCCCTCGCTGAACAAAGTCTCCTAGCCCCCATGGCGATTGCGTTGGAAGCACACCTGCGCGGCGTGCGGTCAGGTGGTCGCAAGATTTTGGTGCCCTACATCACGGGGTTTTCGCCCAACTGGTTGGAAGCCATTCGGGTTGCCGTAGCGAGCGGTGCTGATGCAATCGAAGTTGGGATTCCCTTCAGTGATCCGGTCATGGATGGCCCGGTTATTCAGCGTGCGTCGAGCGAGGCGCTGCAACGTGGCGCGACGTTGAGCGGCATCTTGGACGGCATCCGTGCGCTCGATGTTGATGTGCCGGTGGTGGTCATGTGTTATTACAACTCGGTGTTTCGCGTTGGGCACGAGCGGTTCGCCAACACCATCGCTGCTGCTGGTGTGAGTGGTGCGATCGTTCCCGACTTACCACTAGAAGAAGCCACGGACTGGTGCGTCGCCGCCGACGCAGCTGCGATAGCAACGGTGATGTTGGCGGCTCCGACTGCACCCGATGAGCGCCTGCCACGAATTGCGACCCGTTCGCGTGGCTTCGTCTACGCAGTGGGTCTTCTCGGTGTGACTGGTGAACGCGAATCGCTATCGGCAAGTGCCACCACCATTGCCCGTCGTGTCAAACACATCACCGACCTTCCAGTTTTGGTGGGCGTGGGTATCTCTGACGCCCATCAGGCCCAACAAGCATGTGCGGTAGCCGACGGGGTCATTCAGGGTGCATCCGTCATGCGGCGATTGCTCGATGAAGGCGTGGATTCTGTCGGTGAGTACATCGCCGAAGTTCGTGCGGCCATCGATCTCGTGCCCGCTGCGCATATTGGCTAGGTTTTAGTCATGTTGCGTGTGGGGGACAAGGCACCGCCGTTCGCTTTGGTCGATCAGCATGGCAAGAACGTGTCGCTAAAACGCTTTGCCAACCGCAAAGTGTTGGTGTACTTCTATCCGAAAGCCGATACACCCGGATGCACGGAGCAATCCTGTTTGCTCAGTGGGATCAGTAAAAAAATCGGGCGGACAGCGGTCGTGGGCATCAGCCCTGATGCGCCGGCCAAACAGCTGAAGTTCGACATGAAGTACGACCTTGGGTTCCCACTGCTGGCCGATGAAACGCACTCAGTGGCCAAGGCCTACAAGGTCTGGAAGAAGAAATCGATGTACGGACGCGAATACATGGGCATTGAACGTTCGGCGTTTTTGATTGATGGCAAAGGCAAGATTCTGTGTGCGTGGTACAAAATTTCGCCGAAAGATACGCCCAAATTTCTGCTTGAGGCGCTGGGTAAGTGACACTTCATCCTGCACCTGAATTGGTGCTGCCTCATCGGGCACCGTTTCTGTTCATCGACGTGATCGACGAACTCGTTATTGGCAGCAGCGCTACGGGTCGGTGGAAACTGCGCGGCGACGAATGGTTTTTCCCCGGGCATTTTCCGGGTCGCCCTACCTTGCCGGGGGTCTTGATGTGTGAAGCCATAGCCCAGGTGGGGGCGTACGCGCTCCTGAGTGATCCCGCGCGGGCGAGCAAGCTGCCATTGTTTGGGGGCTTGGATGCAGCACGCTTTCGTCGACAAGTAGTGCCCGGTGATGAGTTGACGATTCGTGTCGAACTCGGTCGCATGAGCGCTCGCGCTGGCAAAGGCGTCGGCACTGCCAGTGTGCTGGGCGAAGTTGCCTGTGAATGCGAATTGATGTTTGTTTTGGTGGATCGCGCTAGTTAGCGGGGCCCAAGATCACCGAGCCGTTGTGCCCGCCAAAACCAAAATTGTTGGAAATCGTGGGGCCGGGAGTCCACGCCCGAGGTTCGCCGATGACGACGTCACAGGCGATGTCATCGCCCAAGGTGGAAGTATTGGCCGTCGGCGGAATGAGCCGATGCTCGAACGAGAGCAACACTGCCGCTGCTTCGAGAGCGCCAGCAGCGCCGAGTGGATGCCCGGTTACCCCTTTGATAGAGGTCATCGGTGGTGTTGGTGAGCCGAACACGGCAGCCACGGCCTGGGCCTCGGCGCTGTCATTGAGCGGTGTCGAAGTGCCATGGGCATTGACCTGTTTGATGTCGCTCGGTTGCAATCGAGCGTCGTGCAAAGCCGAGCGCATGCACGCTTGCGCGCCGACTCCGCCCGGTGACGGTGCCGTGATGTGGTGGGCGTCGGCATTGCTGGCAGCTCCGAGCACTTCGGCGATGATGTTGGCGCCGCGGGCTACCGCTGCATCCCAGCGCTCGAAAATGAACACTGCAGCACCTTCACCGAACACGAAGCCATCGCGAGTTGAATCGAACGGCTTGCTGCACCCACTGCTCGACAGCGCGGTCATGTTGGCGAACCCCGCCACAGCGGTGAGTGTGAGTGCAGACTCGGCCCCACCTGTGACAACAGCATCGCACTGACCCCAGGCCACCAAACGTGCGGCGTAACCCATGGCGTGAGTGGCTGCGGCGCAAGCAGTACAGATGGTTTCTGCTGGGCCCTGCAGGTGGTAGCGCATGGAGATTGCTGCACCGGCGGCGTTGGACATCATCATCGGCACCAAAAATGGCGACACGCGTCGTTCGCCCTTTTCCACTCGTGTGATGACTTGCTCTTCGAGCGTTCGTAGCCCACCGATACCAGTGCCAAAGATGCTGCCCATGCGAGCAGGCTCGTAGGGCAGGTCACCCGACATAGCGAACGCCTCTTGGGCTGCTGCCAAGGCAAACTGCTCGACGCGATCCGAGCGACGGGCCTCTTTGGGATTAGAAAAGTAGGGCAGCGGGTCCCAGTCGGCGATCTCCACGGTTTTGGCAGAGGTGATTCCGGGGCCGAGAAGCCCCCGCCAGAAGGCGTCTTTGCCGAGTCCGCACGGAGCAACGACGCCGTAACCGGTTATTGCTACACGATGCCCGGCACCCTGCATGAGGGGGGACTACTTGGCTTTTGCAGCGATGAGATCGAAGGCTTGTCCGACGGTCGTAATGCCTTCCAACTCTTTTTCGGGCACTTCCACACTGAATTCTTCTTCAAGAGCCATGACGAACTCGACAAGGTCGAGGCTGTCAGCCTCGAGGTCTTCTTTGAAACGGGCGTCACGGGTGACCTTGGCTGCATCAACAGACAACAACTCAACAGCGCACTTGGTGAAACGATCGAATAATTCTTGGCTCACAACGGGCCTCCTTGAACCGCCATCCTAGTGACCCATTCCGAGTCCGCCGTCCACCGGAATCACAGCGCCTGTGATGTAGGCGGCATCGGATGAGGCAAGAAATGTTATGACACCTGCAACTTCATCGGTGGTGGCAATGCGTCCCAGTGGCACGAGTGCAGCAAAGGCTTGCAGCTTTTCTTCGCCCAGTGCCCGCGTCATGTCGGTGTCGACTGGTCCGGGCGCCACCACGTTCACGGTGATGCTGCGGCTGCCAAGTTCACGGGCCAGCGATCGAGCGAAGCCCACGAGCCCAGCCTTGGAGGCTGCATAGTTGGCCTGACCGGCTTGACCCAATAAACCCACCACGCTCGACACCAAGATGATTCTTCCCTTGCGCGCACGCAACATGGTTTGAGTGGCTCGCTTGCTGACGCGAAAAGCGCCGGTCAGATTGGCGTCAAGCACCTCGGCAAAGTCTTGTTCTTTCATCCGCAACAACAATCCATCGCGGGTAATGCCGGCATTTGAGACCAAAATTTCGACGGGCCCGAGTTTTTCTTCTACTTCGGCAAATGTGCGGTCTACGTCCTCTTGCTTGGTTACATCGCATTGCACTGCCAGAAAATCTCCAGTGGGTACCGAAGTGTTGTACGTGACGGCTACCTTGTCACCAAGTGCGGCAAAGCGTTGTGCTGTGGCCAAGCCGATTCCGCGGCTACCACCAGTGATGAGTACTACTCGACTCATGGGTTCCTCCATTCAAGTACTGCGCTGGCGGCGGTCATTCCCGCCCCAAAACCTACGAGCAACACGATGTCGCCATTTTGCAAGCGTCCACGATCCGCAGCATCGAACAATGCCAAAGGAATTGATGCCGACGATGTGTTGCCGGTTTCATGAAGCACGATGGCGGTGCGCTCCAGCGGAATGCCGAGGTTGCGACACGCTGCATCGATGATGCGCAGGTTGGCCTGGTGGGGGACACAGAGTTTTACGTCGTCCACGCTCAAGCCCGCTTTGGCGAGTGATTTTTTGGCCGAGTCGACCATGATGCGCACCGCACGACGGAACACCTCTTTGCCGTCCATATGTATGTAGCCACCGACCTCGGCATACAGCAAGTGCTCGAGCGAGCCGTCGGCGTCGAGATCCCACCCAAGCAATTGTCCAGCGTCCGGAGTTGCGTCGACGACGCAGGCCCCTGATCCGTCGGCGAACAAGATTGCAGTTCCGCGATCGCTCCAATCCGTGATGCGTGACAGCGTGTCGGTGCCGATAACCAGCAGTCGTTTGGCGCCGATCGCCAGCAAACCTTGGGCGATGACATAGGCATAAACAAATCCCGAACAGGCCGCGTTGACGTCAAAGGCACCGCATCGCAGCCCCAACTCGTTTTGCACCGTGGCCGACGTGGCCGGAACTGTGCGATCAGGAGTGGTGGTGGAGAGCACGAGGCCGTCGATGCTGGCCGGGTCGATGCCCGCCATTGCAATCGCCCGACGCGCAGATGCCACGGAAAGCGACGCAGTCGAACCACCAATGTGGCGCCGTTTGATGCCGGTTCGCTCGGTGATCCATTCGTCGCTGGTGTCCATCATCGTTGACAAGTCGGCGTTGGTGAGCACTTTTTCGGGTAACGCAGTACCCCAACCGATGATGCGTCCGCCGGCCATTAGTGGGTCCGCAGCCAAGCAACTGGTTCGCGCATTGCCAGACGCTCACCTTCATGGGCAATGAAACTTTGCAGGATGCCAGCGAACGGCGAGCGAACTTCGATGTCGCCGACGCGACCGAGCACTGTGCCCACGTCGATGCGCGCGCCGTCGGCAATATCGGTGCGTTGAGAAAACACCCCTGCAGCCGGGCTCACCACCAGACGCTCGACTACGAACAAGTGCTCACCGTCGTGCGCTGCGGTCTTCGGCGGTGCCACCTGGCTCACCCACTCGAGCAGGCTGTCCAATTCGTCGGGTGTTGAAACACTGATTACTCGAGCGCCGTCGATGGTGCGTTTCACCATTCCGCTCAGCACGCCACCCGGGCCGAGCTCGACGTAACCCGCTATCGACTGTCGGTTGATTTCCAACAACACCTGGCGCCAGCGCACGGGCGAACACAACTGCGCCGACAAAAGTGATGCCCACTCGTCACCGCGTTGATGCGCCAGTGCATCGACGTTGGAGATAATCGGCACCTCGGTATCGCGCGGGCCGGCAGCAGCCAGTGCTACTCGGAGTCGGTCGCGTGCAGCCGTCATGAACGGTGTGTGGAACGCACCTGACACAGGGAGCGCCATAACTTTTTTGGCACCGAGTTCTTTGGCGTGCACGGTGGCCTTTTCGATGCCGCTTGGCGATCCAGCGATAACTACCTGGCCAGGGGCGTTGAAATTGGCGACCCAGACATTGTCGTCGGCACGTCGGCAAGCAACTTCGACCAAGTCGTCATCAAGCCCCAGCACGGCCGACATGGCGCCTGGCGACGCTTGGCCCGCTTCGTGCATAGCGTCACCGCGCTCCATCACCAATCGGACACCGTCATCGAAACCGAGGGCGCCGTTCGCAGTAAGGGCGGTGTATTCGCCGAGGCTGTGTCCAGCGCAGATGCTCGGCTCGACGCCCAAGCGTTCGACGGCATCCAACACCATCAGACTGCTGACGAACGTGGTGAGCTGGGCGTTGCGGGTGTCTTTCAGTTCCTCGGCGTCGGCATCGAGCAATAGACGCGCCACGTCGCGACCTGAGATTGCCGATGCTTCTTCAACGAGTTCCCAACTTTCGTGGTCCCGCCAAGGCCGACCCATTCCGGGGCGTTGTGAGCCTTGACCGGGAAACAAAAACGCAAGCATCACACCCCCTTGGCTGACTCGGTTGTACTCACTAGATGTTACGAGACTTGACGACCACTAGCCTTCAATGACGTTGCCCGAGTGGCGAAATGGCAGACGCGACGGACTCAAAATCCGTTGCCTGAAAGGGTGTGTGGGTTCGAC
>SYEA01000057.1 GCA_005800965.1 Actinomycetota bacterium
GGCGCGATCAGTTTGTTCGTGGTCACGATGGCATCACTGTGGTTCCTCGTCGTGTTGTTGCGGCGTGGTGGTGCTTCGGCCGGCAACATTGCCGCCACGCTCACCGGCAGTTAGCGCATGAAGCGCGTCGCGGTCGGGCCGACCCAAGCACCCGAATGGATACGCGACGCAGTGCGTGCCGGTGGCTGCGAAGTGGTCGACTATGGCGACGCGCAAGGCTTGGTGTGGGGCGACCCGCGCGGCCCCGACGCGTTTGGCGAAGTGTTGCGCACACACCCGCAGTTCGCATGGGTGCAGTTGCCTTTTGCCGGTATCGAAACCTTCGTGCCTCATCTTGATAACCATCGTGTATGGACGAGCGGCAAAGGTGTGTACGCCGAGCCCGTTGCCGAATTGTGCATGGCGTTTTTGCTCGGCGGTTTGCGCCACGTGATTGGTTATTCGCGGGTCACCGAGTGGACCGTTGATCACGGCCGATACCTGTTGGGTGGCAACCTCGTGATCGTCGGTGGGGGAGGCATCACCGAATCGCTCGTGCGCATGTTGCAGGGCTTCAACACCAACATCACCGTGGTGCGCCGTCACCCCACGCCCATTGAGGGTGTGCAGCGAGTGGTAACCCAAGCGCGGTTGCACGACGTGTTGCCCCAGGCCGATGCTGTTGTGTTGGCCTGCGCGCTCACCCCGGAGACGACGGGGCTCATTGGTGCGCGTGAACTGGCGCTCATGAAGCAGGATGCGTGGCTGGTGAACGTGGGTCGCGGACGCTTGATTGTGACCGACGATTTGGTTGCTGCGTTGCGCGAGCGGCGCATCGGCGGTGCAACGCTTGATGTCACTGAACCCGAACCGCTGCCGAAAGAACACCCGTTGTGGCAACTCGACAACTGTTTGATCACCCCACACATCGGCAACACGCGGGCCATGGCCGTGCCACTACTGACCGAGCGCATCACCACCAACTGCCGACTGTTTGCCGCAGGCGCGCCGCTCGTTGGTGTGGTGGATGTGACACTCGGGTATTGAGCAATAGCGTCGGGCTGAGCCCATGACCGACCATTACGCCACACTCGGCGTTGCCCGCAGCGCATCCATCGCCGACATTCGCCGCGCTTACCGTGCCCGCATGCGTTCGGCGCACCCGGATGCACAAAAAAACGGTTCGGCGGTTGGGGGTAGCGGCTTTTCAAATGGTGCATCGAGTGGTGCATCGGTCGCCGATGAAGTCACCCGTATCTCGGCAGCGTGGGAGGTGTTGTCGTCGCCAACGCGCCGCGCGGCATATGACCAACAGTTTGTTGCACGCACGGTGGCGCCCGAGATGGAGCCCGATCGTGTGTATGCACCAGCGCGGTTTCCGTGGCGATTCGTGCTCGTGGTGATTGGCCTTGGTTCGTTGTTCGTCGTGATCTTGCACATCATGGGTGACCCAATGCCACGGCGGGGCATTGACGGGCTCATCAATCCAGGTTCGTGTGTGAACTTTGACGAACTTGGTGCGGCGTTCGAAGTGGAATGTGACGGGCCGTATCAAGCCGTGGTGCGCGAACTTGTGCCGTTTGACGCCGCGTGTGACAGCGACACCACCCAAGCCCGTGACCGCCAAGGCATGGGCACGGTCTGCCTCGAGCCGTATTCGCAGCCGTAGACCGCTAGTTGCCCCAGCGGCAACATGTGATGAGGCAAAGAGGTTACTGAGTCGTTCTGGGACGAACAAAAAATCTGGCGACGATTCCGAGTGCGAGCACGACGGCAAGTGCAACGGCGATGAGTGGTGGGTTGGTTGCGGAGTCGTCGGCCGGCATCGCGTCATCAGGCGAAGTTGCTGGCATCGTGGGTGCTGCAGTCGCTGGTTCGGTGGGTGACTCTGGTGATGGGTCTGCCGCGAGCGAATTGTTGTACCAACCCATGACTCCGTTGATGCCCAGATCTCGATTGGGAACATTCTCTACCGGAGTGCCAAACATTTCTTTCTCTCCGACGGCGACCGTGAAGCGAGCCGGTGCGTCACCCGTAATAACGACCGAGTAGGTGCCACCCACGGCAGGGGCGGTTAGTTCAATCAGGCGAACATAGTTCGTGCCAGTAAAGGGTTCAGCGAACGCAACTCTTTCGGTGGGTGACAGCCTGATGGTTTCATTTGCGGGGTCGGTGAGTTCAATGAACGGCAGAGCCGCTTCGTCGAGATCGTTTTCTGGCGGAAGGTCAGGTATCAACAATGAAAGATAGAGGGAGTCACCTTCGTTGAAAGTGACACGAAAACCGCGTGTTTCACCGGCTGACAGCAGAGTGCCGTAGAGCGCAAACGAGATGGTGCCATCGGGCAGCAGTGGGCCCTGGTCGGGTGTGGTTTGATTTGCAGTGAGGATGATTGGGTCGTGGGCTGAAGCAGCCGTAGCGGGCAGCAAGGAGAACGCTGCGAGGCAAAGCAGTACAAACCTTTTCATAGCCAATTATCGCATCATTGGCCCGAGACCGAGAGCACGTTGACGTTCACGCCAATTGACCTCAGTACCCGACAGAAAGTCGTGAAATCTTCGGATAATGTGGGTGGTCACCAAGGGCGATTAGCTCAGTCGGAAGAGCGCTACGTTCACATCGTAGAGGTCGTGGGATCGAGGCCCGCACCGCCCACTGAATGCGCCACTTCGGGGTGCGCCATTGCGTACTCTTGTCCCTGTGACGAAAAGTTGCGAGAAGCAAGGTTGCAACGAGCCCGCCGAAGTCGCTTTCGGTATCGACCGCGTGGCTTGCGTGGTGTGGCTAGAAACATTTGATGACGACAAGCAACACCATGTAAACCGTCTGTGCGACGAGCATGCGTCACGGCTTACATTGCCGCGCGGTTGGACATTTGATGATCGCCGCGAAAAGTCGCCACGCTTGTTTGTTGCCGCCAGACCGTCGGCGAGCAGTACGAAGCCCCTGGCCAAGCCGCTGCGCAAAGCCGAGCGCACGGCGCCAAAGAAAATCGTGCCGCTACCGCGACGCACCTCGCGGGATGTGTCGGCACCGGTCAAGCGAGCGAGCGGCCCGGGGTTGTTTGACCCGACGCTGCCGATGAATTCGCCCGTGCTAAATACACCCGTGCTGAAACAACCCGTCTTGCGTGCGCCGGATACGCACCGTGCACCGATGGTCGAGAGAGCTGTTGAAACAGTTGTCGAAACGGTTGATGACACCGTTGACACGCCGGTGAGCGACGCCAAATACACGCCTAAGTTTGATCGCACGAGCGATGTCGGGGGTGCGCTGAATGCCCGGGGTCGCTTGTTGGCCCGCGCGTTTTCGAGCCAGACCAAGCCGATCCAACGCCCCGAACAGTCAGCCAACACTGACTCGTTGCCCCAAGGTGACCACATCGACGACTTCAACCAAGGCGAGCATGTTGAATAGTCGCGTCCAGTAGTCGACGTTCAGCCGGCAATGCAACTTGACGCCACACTGCGCACCACAGCACCACCAGCACAGGTGCTTGGCTATGTTGCAGATCTCGCCGACTACCCGCAGTGGATATCACTCGTGCATTCGGCAACAGCAGTGCCCGCAGCCGCCGTGCCCACGTGGGATGTCGAGCTGCGAGCCAAAGTGGGGCCGTTTGCGCGTTCGAAGCGGCTGCGCATGGTGCGCACCGCACATGACACCACAAACCCTGCACGCATCGTGTTTGAGCGCCGTGAACTCGACGGTCGCGAGCACGCTGCATGGCGACTCGAAGTAACCGTCAACACCACGGCCCCGGGTGTCACCGAACTAGTTATGCAGTTGCGCTACGACGGACGATTCTTTGTGTCGGTGGTCGAGGCCATCTTGCAACAAAATATCGACGCGGGTCGCAGCAAACTGGCAGCCCTGCTCGAAGGCTGAGTTGTTCACGAGCGCTACTTCGCTTTCGTTCCAATCACCACGGGTTGGCCTGCGGCTAGTTGACCGCAGGCAGCATCAATATCGGTGCCACGGTTGCGCCGCACGGTGGCGTTCACCCCGCGGTCGCTCAGGCGTTCAGCAAACCTGCGCACCCCGGCCATGTCGGTGCCACGAGTGGCAAACCCTGGCGTGGGGTTGAGCGGAATCAAGTTCACGTGCGCAGTTGGCTGCAATGACAACGCCAGTTTGGCCAGCTCACTGGCGTCGCGCGCAGTGTCGTTGACTCCGGCAATCATCGCCCATTCAAAGCTGATGCGACGATTTTTCACACGCAGATAATCGCGACAGGCAGTCATCAAATCCTTCAGTGGGTAACGCTTGTTGATCGGCACCAAATCGTCGCGCAGCTCGTCGCGAGCAGCATGCAACGACACCGCCAAGTTGACCGGCAGTGGGCGAGTGGCCAGCGTGCGAATGCCCGGCACGATGCCAACAGTCGACACCGTAATGTGGCGCGCCGAAATGCCCATGTCGCCGTGGATGCGTTCGACAGCACCCCACACGGCAGGTTCGTTGGCGAGTGGTTCGCCCATGCCCATGAACACGATGTTGGCCACTCGCTGTTTGCGTTGTTTGGCGTGGCGCGAGGCGCGCACCACTTGCTCGACGATTTCGCCCACGGTGAGTTGGCGATTGAAGCCAGCCTGACCAGTGGCACAAAACCCGCAAGCCATCGCACAGCCCGCTTGGGTGCTCACACATACCGTGGCGCGATCGGCATAGTGCATGAGCACAGTTTCGATCGGGTGATTGCCATCGGCGAGCTGCCACAAAAATTTGACCGTGTCGCCCTTGTCGCTCACACTTTCACGCACGAGCAACAAACTGGTGGGCAATTCTTCGCTCAACCGTTTGCGCAACGGTGCCGACAAGGTGGTGATGTCTTCGAGTGGCTTGCATTGTTCATACATGCCGGCCCACAACTGCTTCACTCGGTAGGCGGGTTCACCGGCCAACACTTCGGCCAGTTGCGCACCGGTGGCGTCGTACAGCGAGCGGGGTCGCAACGCGTCGCTGTCCGGCGATTGCTCCTGGGGGGTTGTATTCACTTCGTCAAGTGTGGCGCAGCCAAGCCCTCATAGTCGCGCATGCGGGCCCGCAAGACGTCGAGTGATGCCGTCCAGAAGTCCTCTTTGGTCACGTCCAGCCCGAATGAAGCACCCAACTGTTCGGCCGAATCCATGCCGGCACGCGACAACAGGTTGTCGTATCCACCACGAAACCGGGCTGGGTCTTGTTGGTACTGCGCATACAACCCCAACCCAAACAACAAACCGTAGGTATACGGCCAGTTATAAAAATGACTGCCGTAATAATGCGGCTTCAAGATCCACATATATGGATGCGCGGTCGACTGGTCGATGCCATCGCCGTAGGCGTTGTTTTGGGCTTCACCCATCAACTCGTTGAACTCACTCACACCCAACGTGCGTCGTTGGCGACGGGCAAACACCTCAGACTCGAACAAGAACCGGCTGTGAATGTCGACCACCACTTGCGCAGCACCCTGCAGATCCACATCGAGCAGCGCCAAGCGCTCGTCGCCCTGCAAACGCGACAGGCCTTCTTCAACCACCAACGTTTCGCAAAAAATGCTGGCGGTCTCGGCCAAGGCCATCGGCAAGTTGCGCTGCAGTGGTGTGCGATGTGCCAACTGGGTGTTGTGATACGCGTGGCCCAATTCGTGGGCCGTGGTCTGCGCCGAATCCACGCTGCCGCTCCAGTTGAGCAACACGAGCGAACGATCGTCGACGAACGACATGCAAAATGCACCGCCGACTTTTCCTTCGCGGGGCTCGGCATCGATCCACTTTTCGTTGAGCGAACGATCCACCAAGCCAGCCAGGCCGTCGCTGTAAGCGCCAAACGCACCGCGCACGAGCTGCACACCTTCGTCCCACGAAATGTTGCTGGGGGCAAATGACAACGGGGCCATCAGGTTCCACCACGACACGCCATTTTTGTCGCCGTTCAATTGACCCTTCACGCGCAGCCACCGGCGAAAATCGGGCAACGACGCATGAATCGCCGACTGCATCGCATCGAACGTGGGGCGGCTCACACTGTTGGCATACAACGATGCATCCAGCGGCGACGCCCAGTTGCGGCGGCGGTTTACCGAGTTGGCCTCACCTTTGATGGCGTTCATCGCCGCAGCACACGCAGTGCCAATGGTGGGCCACGCCTGCATCTCGGCGTCGTAAGCAGCTTTACGCACTCGCGCGTCGGGGTTGCTGGCCATGCCACGAATCGCAGCCATCGGCAACTCTTTGGCGCCATCAGGCAAAGCGACGCTGGCTTTCAACTGCGAGGTGATATCGCCTTGCAGTCGACCCCACGACGACGAACCAGTCGTCGACAATTCGGCATAGAGATGCTCTTCGGCTTCGCTCATCTGATGTTCGGCGCGGGCCTGCAAACGACGCAGCGGCCCGAGATGCTCGCGGGCTTGGTCGCTCAACTTGGCAAGCGCGTCGGCGCCGAGCGAAGCAACCCACTCGGCCAGTCGAGCAGTGAGTGGCGACAAGTTGGCGTCCAACACTTCGAGTTCAGATAGCAAGCCTTGAGCGCGTTCGTGACGCGTGTCGGTGCTCACGGTGGCATACACATAGGCACCCAGAATGCCGTTGGCTTCGGCAACTGAATTGAACGCAGTGATTACTGCGTCGGCGGCCGCTGCATCGTCGGCTGTTGGTTGGCGTGGTGTGATGCCACGCACATCATGGGTATCAAAGAGCAAGCCAAGGCGGCCCACATCGGCGCCAAGACGCTCCATGGCATCGGTAAACGAGCGAGCATCAAACGACTCGTGAACGTCGGCAACACTCCAACGGGGCAGGGCAGGTGTTTCAGGCATACTGAGAAACTACCCCGACAAAAACATCGTCACCATCAGCCGTCGACATGCCGAGTGATTCATACAACTTGATAGCCGCGGTGTTGTTGCCCGCGACGTAGAGCATGCCGTGACGCAGGCCGGCTGCTGCCAGATGGGCAAACCCCGTAATCGTGAGTGCGCGCCCGAGCCCCTTGCCGTGGTGCGCTGGGTCGACGCCGATCACAAAAATTTCACCTTCGGGTTCGCCATGGCCCGAGTCGTGGGCGTGGGTGTGGTCGTGCACTTTGGTCCAACAAAAACCCGCCATCGCACCGGCAACTTCGTAGATGAAAAACCCGTTGGCATCAAACCATGGTTCGGCGAGACGCTCTGCCAACACCTCGAGGGTCCAGTCGCCTTGTTCGGGGTGGGCGGCAAAAGCCCGCGCGTTGAGGGCGAGCCATGCTTCGTTGTCGTGGCCGGGGCGAAATGGCCGAGTAACGAAATCGGCGGCAACCTGATGTTGAGCGCCGAGTGGAAGCGCACAGCGCATATGCAATAGCGAAGCCTCGCGCTGCAAGCCGTGTTGGGTGGCAGCCGCGACTTCTTCGGCAGTTGGCTGGTGCACGAACCAACGCACCGAGCCGCCGCCGTCGGCACGAATCGAAGCAATTGCCTCGGCGAATTCGGCGGCTGACACGTGCTCGTGACTGCGCATTGCCCAGCCGCGGTTGATGCGCGAGAGGTGCAGCTTCGACACGGCGAAATGCTACCGATATGCCCAGTCAGTGGTCGGCGGATACGGTGGGAGCGTGCCGACCAAAAAGCGTGTCGCGAAGCCCAAGCGTGCTGCGAAGCCCAAGCGGCCCACGAAGGCCGAACTGGCGAGCCACACGCAAACCGTGCTGCGTCACCTGAAAAAGGATTACCCGATTGCCATCTGCGAACTCACGCATGAGTCGCCGTTTCAGTTGTTGGCGGCCACGATTCTGTCGGCACAGTGCACCGATGCGCGCGTCAACATGGTGACCCCAGGTTTGTTTGCGGCGTATCCCACAGCAGCAGCACTGGCCGAAGCCGACGTGTCGCATGTGGAGCAGTTGGTGCGCTCGACCGGTTTTTATGGAACCAAAGCCAAGAACTTGATTGGCATGGCCAACGCCGTGATGACACGATTTGGCGGCGAAGTGCCTTCAGCCATGGAAGATTTGGTCACCCTGCCTGGCGTTGGTCGCAAAACCGCCAACGTGTTGCGCAGTGTGGCGTTCAAACTTCCTGGCTTGCCGGTTGACACCCACGTGTTGCGGTTGTCTAAACGCCTCGGCATCACCAAAGATGCTGACCCTGTCAAAGTCGAGATGCAGCTCAACGCATTGCTGCCACCCAAGGAGTGGGGCGAATTCAGCCTGCGCTTGATTCTGCACGGCCGACGCATTTGTGATGCCCGCGCACCCAAGTGCGACGAGTGTCGACTCGCTGCAATCTGCCCGTCGAGTCACGCCTCCTAGCCTTCACCCGCATGTCTGATCGCGACAACGCCAGTGCAGCCGCCGAACTTGCTGCGCTCGTTGACGCAGTCGAAGCATGTCGGGCACGCCTCACGATCTTGGCCGAGCGACGCAACGCTGCAGTGCGCACCAAAGAAGACGAAGCCGACTCGCTCTTGATTGCCATCTACGAAGCTGAACGCGGGCTATCCACCGCCGTTCGCTTGTTGCAGCGAGCCACACGCACTGCTCGCTAAGTAGCCTTGCGATATGAATCGCTACCCGAAGCGCGACGATTTGCGCGCAATGTCGGGTTATCACTCGCCACAGGTGTCGGTGAAAGTGCGACTCAACACCAACGAGTCGCCCATTGCGCCACCGGCCGAATTTTTAGAGGCTCTCGCCAAAGCAGTCGGCGATGTGCGATGGAATCGTTATCCCGATCGTGCGGCGCTCGAGTTGCGCACTGCCATCGGTGCGTTGCATGGTGTTGGGGCTGACAACATTTTTGTTGGCAACGGCAGCAACGAAGTGTTGCAGGCCGTGCTGTTGGCCTACGGCGGTGCGGGTCGCACGGTGGCCACGTTTGAACCCACCTACCAACTGCACGCCCACATCGCGCGCATCACAGGCGCCACCGTGGTGAGCGGGCGTCGCGACGCCAACTTCGTGCTGCAAGCCGATGAAGTGCAGCGCGTGCTTGGCGCCCATGCCCCACACGTGACGTTTTTGTGTTCGCCCAACAACCCGACTGGCATGGCCGAAGACCCAGCGATTATCCAACGCACCATTGACAATGCTCCGGGCATCGTGGTGGTCGACGAGGCGTATGCCCAGTTCTCGCCCCACACCGCACTCACGTATATACATGAAGACTCCCGCGTGGCGGTGAGTCGCACGTTTTCATGGATGAGCAGCACACTGCGGGTTGCGTTCGCATTTATATCCAAATGATGCAGCATGGATTGTTGCTCGCTATGGGGCCGGTGCGCGATCCGGCGATAGTCGCGAAGTTATTGCTGAGCCTGAGAA
>SYEA01000058.1 GCA_005800965.1 Actinomycetota bacterium
GCGCGCTCAGGCATCGCGTCGAGTTGCACGTGCTCGGTTTCGGCGTGTGCACCAGCACCGACTGCGCCAAGGCCGTCGAGCGTGCGCACGCCAACCGCTGCGGTGAGGTTACCGTCGCTGCCCCCACCGACGGCCACGCCTCGTAAACCGGTGATGCCATAGTCATCGGCAACTTTTTGAGCAATGGCAAACAATTCTTTGGTCATCGACTCGTGCATCGGTGGGCGGTTCATTCCCCCACTTACTTCAACACGTGCACCAGCAAGCGTCGCGGTGAGTCGAGACATCTCGGCCTCTAAACGATCTTTTTCTTCCGGAATCACGCACCGCACGTCGACGGCGATCGTTGCCGAAGCCGGCACCACGTTGTCGGCGGTGCCAGCCTTGGCCACGGTCGGTGTGACCGTGGTACCCACATCGGGTCGGGCGATTGCCACGATGCGCGGCACCTGTGCGGCAAGTTCGACCAGCGCATTGATGCCCTTTTCGGGTTCTAACCCGGCGTGCGACGCGCGACCAGTGATGGTCACATTGAACGTGCCGGTGCCTTTGCGCGCAATCTTCAGCGCACCGCCATCGGCGCTGGGCTCGAGCACCAACACTGCACCTGTGGCGCGAGCGCGTTCTTCGAGCAACGCGCGTGATGCGTGCGAGCCGACTTCTTCGTCGGCCGTGATGAGCATCTCGACCTGACACCACTCCTTCACCGCTGCCACCCCGTAGATGGCTTGGATGATGCCGGCTTTCATATCAAAGATTCCGGGGCCGCGCCCAATGTTGCCTTCACGCGTAAACGGTCGACGCGCGACCGTGCCGAGCGGAAACACCGTGTCGTGGTGCCCGACGATGAGCACCTTGGTGTCGTCGCTGCCCTTCCAATGCACGTGTGGGCCGCGGTCGCTTGCAACGAGCACCGGCGGCGAGCCCAAAACGCGAGTCATGACGTCGGCAAGAAATTGGGCACTGCGCGTGAGGCACTCGTGCTCGAGCGATGGTGATTCGATGTTGACGAAGCGTTCGAGATCGGCAACCATCGCGTCGTATTGCGCGGCAAGCGTGGCGCGCACTTGTGCTGCGGTGCGGTGGTCGTCGATGCCAAGAGTCATGTGCCTCTATTCTGTCGGGTGCCCGGGGCGGGATTTGAACCCACACAGCCATTTCTGGCCAGGGGGGTTTAAGCCCCCCGCGTCTACCATTTCGCCACCCGGGCATCGCGACCAAACGTTGGCCCAAAAAATGAGCCGATGCTTAGGCTACGTGCGCGTTCGAGGTGACATATTCAAGTGACAGCCACAGTGCAGCCCGCACACGCGCAGCTTCAACCGCTGACAACTGATTCAGAATGACGACACCTTCGATCATGTCGGCAACCACGGCAGCAAGAGGGCGATCCTTTACATTCACCGCGACAATTCCGGTGACAGTACCGGCGACATCTTGGCCAGCAAGGCGGCGAATCGTGCGGTCTACCCCGATGATGCGAGTTGGGCAGCGGAACCCTGGAGCAGCCAGCCCCGACTGGTGGACCGTCGATGCAATCGCCCGCGCCAGCGCCGCGAATTCAACGGCGGTGAGTGATGACGAAGGTGGCTGCATGGGGTTGAACATCTTGACAGAGGGGTACCACGGGGTGACACGCACCCAGTTACTACTGTTGCCCCACGATGAAGGTGCCTGAAGCTGTGCCCGCAACGGTGCCCGACGCACAGGGGTCGGGGCTCAACCCAATGCAACAGGCTGTGGTCGACACGCTCGGCAAATCACCCGACTGGGTGCCGCTGCCCACCAGCGTGGTGGATGCCGTGCGCACCATGTTGCACGACCAACTTGCTGTAGTGGCAGATCGATTCAGCCGCAACAACGCGCTGTGGGTGAGCAAGAACAAGCTCACCACCATTCATGGTTGTCAAGCCCATCACATGGCCACCAAAGACAACTTCGCCTGGACTCCACTCACTGCGCGCGGCACGGTGCTGCACAAAGCGGTCGAACTCGGCGTGCATTGGCGCGGCGAATCAACACCGGTCGAAGTTGTTGACGAAGCCATTGCGCGACTGTCTGACTCGAGCAACAGCGTGGCCGACTTTCTCATCAGTATGACCCCTGGAGACGCAGCACAACTGCGCGGATACGCCGTGGATCTGTACACCCGCTTCGAAGAATGCTTTCCCAAACTCAAGCCCTCGTGGCGGCCCGTCACCGAATCATCGGCGCGCTACGAGTTGTTTGATGGGGCCATCGTTCTCGGCACACGGTCAGACCTCACCCTCGGCACCGCCGACCAAAAAGTGATCATTGACGTGAAAAGCGGTGGTCTGCACACATCGCACCGTGAAGATCTGCGTTTTTATGCACTCGTCGAAGCGCTGCGCAGCGGCATGGCACCCCGACGCCTGGCCACCTACTCGCTGGCAGCCGCACGCGCCGACGTCGAAGACGTGTCAGAGGGCGTGTTGCAAGCTGCGGTGCGCCGCGTGGTGGCCGGCGTGCAACTGATCGTGGCGATTGAGTTGGATAAGCGTGAGCCAACCCGTAGCCCTGCTGCACATTGTCGATGGTGCCCGTTGAATGACTCGTGCGCCGAAGGCATCGCGTTTTTGTCGCGTGACGAAATAGACGATTAATTAGCGAGTACTTAGCGCGACATCAGCGCAAGCGGCACGCCCAAACCGGCACCAGAACGCACCGTGGCGATTCGCCGGCCAGGTTGCACCGCTGGCTTGGGTGCACCAATCACATCGGGGCCAAGGTGTGTTGCAACCTCATCGATCTGGTCGACGACCACCACTAACCCCCAGTAGCTGGCTGTCGTAGCCGAGTCATTCGGGGCAACCAGTCGACGCTCCACCACTTCGAGAATCACGCTTCCCCAGCGATGAAAACCCTGCACACCTCGCTCGCCTTCTTTTACCCGCTTGAGCGGCGCGCCAGATTGCTCTGCAATTTCGCTGCACGTGGCTCGCACATCATTGGCCAACACCACCACATGATCTACCCCGACGATGTGCAACGCAAACTGAGGGGCTGCGTTGCTTGGTGCAGCAGCGTCAACTACATGGGTGTCAACTCCTTGAGCGTCATCCACATGCACCACGGGCAAGCCAGCGATTTGACTGGCGCGAGTTGGGCAACCGACGAGAGCAAGATGATGCAAACCCACAGGTAGCGACTCATCGATGTTCAGCCTTACGTCGCCGAGTAGCCCTCCAACGATGCCGATGTCATGCCACGGTGCAGCGCGACCGCCGACCGTAATTGCTACGACGCGAGTCAAATCAGACGCGCCGAGAAAAGCGGAATAACCGAGCCGGTTAGCGACGACCCATGTTGGGTCGCTTGCCGTGGTTTGCTTTGGAGCGGCGCATGCGCGCCTTGCGCTTCTTGGTCTTCTTGGACATGAGCATCAAGGGTAGTGGTCGACCACCGCTTGTCGGCACAAATTTCTTACGTTTGTTGACGCCAGCGTGCGCGATTGCCCGTATACGGGGTGCCGTTCATATCCGTTTTTGCACACACGTACGCGCGCCCGTTGTATACACCTGTGGCGCCTTCTGGCGCGCAATATGAGCCGGGTCGCAGAGTGGCCACAACCGGCGACCCACCCGGGGCCACAGAGGTGGAAGCACCCGTCGACGCGACGGTCGTGACGGTCGTGGCAGTCGACCGCCCAGTGCTTGAGGGTGTCGTCGAAGACGTAGTTGACCGTGTAGTTGCTGGTGTAGTTGCTGGTGTAGTTGACGGACTAGTAGCTGGCACAGTCGCTGGTGCGTTGACCGACACGTCGGACCAGCCACGCATCGTGGTGCCCGCACATTGACCGCTGAGCACATTGTTGAGTCGACCCCATTCGCTTTGATCCATCGACAAACCCCAGCGTGCTTTTACTGCGATCCAGTTGGCGCTGTAGGTGCACCAATATCCGCGTAGCGGCGGCATCCAGTTCGATGGGTCTCGATCGCTTTTGGACCTATTGCTTGATGACGATGCAGCAATCAATGACCTTGCGTCCGAAGTGTCGTTGGCAAAAGCAGTTCGCTGTGCTTCGTTCCACTGCCATGCGCCAGAATCCCACGCTTCTTTGAGCGCCACCGTGTGGTCGATGTCTACCCTTGTGCGATCCGAGGTGCGCACACCGTCGTAGGGCGATAGCCAATCGGCTTCGACCACGAAACATTTGAATGGGTCAACTTGCGGCAAACCGATGGCATCGCGCTTCAACACTTGTTCGCGAGCATCGCAACCATCGCCGTCAATATCCAGCCAGTGCTTAAACAGGCTGCGCTTGTATCCACGCGAGTACTCGTTTTGCACGGTGATGGTCTTCAACACCTCAATGGCCAAATATGTGTCGCTCGGGCCTTGCACCCGCACATCGACTGTTTGGGTTGCCTGGGCGCCGGCGCTACTCAAGCCAATCGACATTGCCAGCACTGCCCCGGCAGCGGCGATACGAATGTTCATGCGCTAGTTGTTGCCCCGCCCATGAAAGTGAGGCTTTCTTCTTCGTCGCGAGTGTCGATGAAGATGCATTCACCCGGGCACACATCGGCAGCCAACACCACGGCGCCAAGATGTTTGTCGGCGACTTCGGCCAAACTGCCCGCGCTGCCCGGGTCGTTCAAGACAACACCGTTTTCCACCACGTAGGCGATGCCGTCTTCGAGTTGCGCAAAAACCTCTGGGCAGTGATCAACGCACAAGCCGTCACCTGTGCACAGGTCTTGGTCGATCCACACGCGCACGCCTTTTATGCTACGAAGCAATAGCGACGAACACCAAAGCCAGCAACAAGATATTGCGCACGATGTCGCGGGCACCAATGGGTCGCTGCGACGCACCACCGAAACAAGCACAAGGCGGTCGGTTGTCACGCCGCAAATGCACGGCCAGCAGGCTGGTGAACGCCATCAACATCACTGCGGCAGCCGCCAAAAACTCGGTGCGCCACGCATCGCCTAGCACCACACCCAACCCGATTGCTACTTCGCCGAGCATCACGCTCGAGGCAACGATTGGCGGAATGCCCAGATTGCGCGCCGACGCTGGCCATTTTCGCCCAGCCAAGATTTTTGCCACACCGGCGTAGACAAACACTGCACCCACGACGCCGGCGGCGAGCGTTGCGATGTTCACGAAATAATGCGGGCGTCGCCGGTCTTGCCTTGCACGAACACCATGGCAGGCACATCTGTCTGCAGCGTGCGCAACGCCGTCACCGACCCAACCACCAGGTCGTGGTCACCGAAACTATGCACGGCGTGCACGTCGCAGTCAATGGTCGCCACCACATCGGGCAACACCGGCGAGCCGTTGGCCGACACCCCGACTTCGAGCCCGTCGAATCGGGAGCCAACTGTTGCATCGGGCGCGTCTTTGGCAAAGCGCCAGCACAACTCGGTCTGTGATGCCGCCAGAACGTTGGCACAAAATTTGCCGCGAGCGGCCAGAAGTGACCATGAACGCGAGGCGCGACCAATGAAGAATCCGGCTAACGGTGGGTCGAGCGAAATCGAGGCGAACGAACCAATGGTCACACCGACAAGTTCATCGTCGAGACTGCGACCAGTAACCACCACCACCCCGGTCGGCAGGTGACCGAAAACTTTACGAAAGTGCTGCGGGTTGGTCGGTGATTCGGCAGCGTCGCTCACGCATTACACGTTACGACGTCAACGGTTTCACCTTCGCGTGCGGCGAAAACCCCGATCTTGGTGCCGCCGCCAACCTGATTGGCAAGTTCAGTGAGGGCAGCATCGGTGCGCGACGGGTCGTGGTGAAACAACGCCAACTGCTGCACGCCGCAGGTTTCAGCCACCCACTTGGCATACGAATAAGTGGAGTGCCCCCAGGTGGATTTTTCGACGAATTCTTCGTCGGTGTATTGGGCATCATGAATCAGCAAATCGGTTCGCTCACACAATTCGCGGGCGCCTTGCGACAACGTGAACTCGGGGCCAGCAGGTTGTTGGTGGTCCGACAAATAGGTGACGCTCGCCCCGGCATGAGTCACCCGAAAGCCAAGGGTCGGCCCGATGTGGGGCACGAAGCGGCTACGAATCTGCATATCGCCGATCGCGAAGTCGTCATCACCAATCTCGTGAAATATCACTCGCGCAGCAAAGTCGTCCAGCGGCACCGGAAACATCGGCGGCTTGATTTTTTCGAGGAACAGTTCGCGAATGCTGCGGCCGTCGGGCTGCTTGGGTGCATAAATTTCGAACGTGGTATCGCTGCGCAAGAGTGGCTGGAAAAATGGCAAGCCGAGGGTGTGGTCGTAGTGCAAGTGGGTGAGCAAACACACGGCTCGAAACGCACCAGTGTCACCACATTGCTTACCGAAATAACGCAGCCCGGTACCAAGATCGAACACCACCGGCAGCTGACCCAGCGCACGAAGCGACACGCACGAGGTGTTGCCACCAAAGTGATGTGTGTCGGGCCCGTGACACGGGGTGGAGCCACGCACACCGTGGAAAGAAACGCTGATCATGGCCTCTGCTGACGCTAAAGCGGCGACATGCTGGCGACCTTGCGCAATGGCGGTGACGTTGGTCGCAAAGTGCAGGCTTCATCTACTCTGTGAGCCGTGACAACGTCCAACCAGCAGCCACCAGTTACCACCGCCACGATTCACGCCGGCGAACTCGATGTCACATTTCTTGAATGTGGATCAGGCCCGCTGGCGTTGTGCCTGCATGGCTTTCCTGACTCGCCCTACACCTGGCGACATTTGTTGCCTGCGCTTGCTGCACGCGGTTACCGAGCAGTAGCCCCCTTTATGCGTGGCTACGCCCCAACGAGCGTGCCGGAATCTGGCGTTTACCAAACTGCGGCGCTGGCCCGCGATGCCAATGCCCTGCACGATGCATTGGGTGGCGACGAACATGCCGTCATCATCGGTCACGACTGGGGTGCGCCAAGCGTGTGCGGTGCTGCCATCGACGCGCCACAACGCTGGTGCAAAGTGGTGAGCATGTCGGTGCCACCAGGCCCAGCACTCGGTGCGGCATTCCTGAGCAACCTTGCCCAGATTCAGAGCAGTTGGTACATGTTCTTTTTCCAGCATCCACTTTCCAACTATGTGGTGGCCGCCAACGACATGGCGTTCATCGACATGTTGTGGGCCCAATGGTCACCGGGATACGCAGCGATTGCCGATCTTGCCCATGTCAAAGATGCACTTCGCAACCCCGACAACTTGCAGGCTGCCCTCGGCTATTACCGCGCCACACTCGGCGATGGAAAACGCGACCCCGATCTCGCCACACTGCAGCAGCGCATCGGCAGTGAAGTGCCCGCGCAACCACTGCTGTACTTGCACGGTGAAAATGACGGGTGCATCGTGCGCGACGTGGTGCTGGCAGCACGGGCCACGATGCCCGCCCACATGCGTGTGGAGTTTGTCGCTGATGCCGGGCACTTTTTGCAACTCGAACAGCCCCAGCGAGTAAACCAACTCATCGTCGATTTTCTTGCCAACTAGTTGTTGCTGGCGACTCGCTACGCCAGGCGACACCACTCACCGTCGACGGCAACCAAACCATCTCGCACGAGCGTTTTGAGAAGTCGTGCAGCGCGCTGATCATCGCTAGACAACCCCATTGCCGATGCGACCTCGTCGCTGCGCACCCCACGCTCGGCAAGCACCTTCATCAATCGCCCGCGGGCTTGGCGATCTGAGCCAGCGAATCGCTTTTGCGGTTTGCTCGTCAGCGCAGTGGTGTGCGCCGGGTCTGGCCCATCATCCCATTTGCACTCGCGCGCAATCGGGCAGATCTCGCAGAGTGGTTTTCGCGCCACGCAGACTTGGGCACCGAAGTCCATCATCACTTGGTTCCATTCCCAGGCCTGACCGAGCGGCAACACCTCGTCGGCCAACTCTTGTGACTGCCGCGCCGACAGCGACGTGTTGGTGACTCGGGCCAACACTCGGGCCACGTTGGTGTCGACTACCGCCACGTCGATGCCGTCGGCAAACGCCATCACTGCCCGAGCGGTATATGGCCCAATGCCCGGCAACGACTGCAAAGTGTGCACATCGCCTGGCACCTGCGAGTTGTGGTGCGCCACTATGTGCCGAGCAGCATCGTGCAAGTTCTTGCACCGACGCGGATACCCGAGACCACTCCACAATCGCAACAAATCCGCCAAGGGTGCAGCCGCGCAGTCACCCACCGTCGGATACTCACGCATGAACAACTCGTATTTGGGCACTACCCGCGAAATTTGCGTCTGTTGCGCCATCACCTCGCTCACCAACACCGACCAGCGATCACGGGTGTTGCGCCACGGCAAGTCACGCAACCTTGGCAATCCCCACTGCAGAAGTGGTGCAGCGAGCAGATCTACTTCGCCCAGACGTCGTTACTCCGACCAGACATCACGGCCGTCGTATGGGCGTTCGCGCACCGGTGCCGCATCGCGCTTCCACACCATGACGCGACGACGGAAGTAACACACTTCTTTGCCGTCTTGGTTGAAACCCTTCGTTTCGACCGTGACCACGCCACGCTCGGGCTTGGACTTTGATTCGACAACCTCGAGCACACGTGTTTCGGCATGGATGGTGTCGCCGTGAAATGTTGGGTGCTTATGTTGCAACGTCTCGACTTCTAAGTTGGCGATGGCTGCACCACTCACGTCGGGCACGCTCATGCCGAGCACCAGCGAATACACGAGGTTGCCCACCACCACGTTGCGACCCTGCACGCTGCGTTCGGCAAACCAATCGTTGGTGTGTAGTGGATGATGGTTCATCGTGATCATGCAAAACAAGTGATCATCGGCTTCGGTAATGGTCTTACCTGGCCAGTGCTTGTAGATGTCGCCAACGACAAAATCTTCGAAGTGTCGCCCAAAGGGCCGTTCGTGTGTGGTCATGCTGTCAAGAGTAGATGCAAGGAAACGTCAGGCGTAAACAACGCAGTCGTAAACAACGTCAGGCTTCGTTACGAGGCGGTTGTTGTGGTTGTTCGCCCGTGTCTTCATAGGTCGGGGTGGCAAACAAACCCGTGCGGTCACGCGGTGCATTCCTTTCAATCCACTCGGCTTTTGACAGTCGCACTTGCGACCCATCGCGCGTCGCAGATTGCAATCGCTCAAGTCGCGACCGCGGCGTTGGCACCGCTGGCACTGCGCCAATCCGCAACGATGCATAGCTCACCGCCCCCACAAGAATCGGCAGCCAAAACTGGGCGATGCGGTAGGTCAGCACGGTGACGGTGGCCGTCGCCGCTGGCACGCCGAAGCCAACAAGCGTTGGAATGTAAACGCCTTCCACGATTCCCAATCCACCCGGCGTGATGGGAATCGAGGCCAGCACGTTGGCCAACCCAAACGCCACGAGCAAACCGTCAAACGAAATGCTTCCGCCAAACGCCCGCAAAAACAGCCACAGCGCCAATAGGTCAAGCAACCAATTGACGGTGCCCCACAACACGACCCGCTTCAACACTTCGCGCTCGGCGAGCAAACCCCGTACCCGATCGCGCAGATGTTCCATCACACTGGCCGCCGACTCGCCGTCACGCCCGAGCCGGTCATAGAACCTGCGCACCACCCGCAACAAACGACCTTTGTCATCGACCAAGCCGAGGATGATCGCGCCAACAATCGCCATGAGCACGGTGCCTGCAACTGCCGCCGAACCGTAAACCGGGCTGGACCCCCGCAATGGAATCGAGATAATCAGCCCCAACCACAACAACACATTGAGAATCACTGCCGAAGCGAGCCCGGCCGTTGCCAAAGCAAACCCAGCGTCGGGTTTGGCAATTCCCGAACTGGTGATCAGACGAAAGCCCAACGCGTTGCTCGCCGCACTTCCCCCAGGCAGCAGGCTGCCAAGGGCTCGGGTGCTCAACTGAATGCGAAAGAGATCAAACCGCCGCAGTCGGTAGGCGTCGGGCCCGAGGGCTGCGTGGGTGAGCAAGGTGTAGCAGTACAAGGCAACGAATTCCAGCCCGATGGCAGCCGCCAAGAGGATCGGGTCGATCTGGCGCAAGTCGCCAATGGCGCCACGAAAGGCGGGCACGAGCGGCAAGACAAAGAAATAGATGACTACCGCGAAAAGCACCCAACGCAAGGCCTTCAGCACACCCCCAGCGTAAGTGCCACGAGTGGCGACTGCCACGACGCCAAGTGCAACAAATTGGGGCACGAACCGCCATTGCGAACGACACTTCACTACCGTTAGTCCTCGTGCACGACTCACTCAAAGACCTCACCACTGCTGCCACCATCGTCGAGAGCACATCGCAGTTGCTTCGTCGAGCCACCAAACAACTCGCCGAAACGGGTGGCCCCGAGCGCCAGCAGGTGCTGGCCTACGACCTCGCCCATGCCAGTTCGGCACTTGAAACTGCACGTTCACTCATCGACTACGGCGCCAAAGGCGAAGTCGAAGCCGCCATCACGTGTGCATTCGTCGCCGACATGGTGCACGACTTCGCAACACGGCTCATCGGACGCGAGCAGATGTGGACGGTTAAGGTCGCCGAACTGGCCAACTTTGATGCATTCGTCGCCACCTATCGCGCACCCGAGTTGCTCGCCTCGCTGGCAGCGACCCCGGGCCCCCGCCATCTTGATGACGATTACGAAATGGTGCAAGACACGTTTCGCAGTTTCGGCAAAAAGGTGGTGGCCAAGCATGCCGAGCACGTGCACCGAGAAAACGCCGACGTGCCCGAAGAAATCATCGCCGGCCTTGCCGACATTGGCGCGTTTGGTCTGTCGATTCCGTCCGAGTACGGCGGCTTTAGCGAAGGCGGCGAAGGCGAATACATGGCCAGTTGTGTCGCCACCGAGGAACTCTCGCGAGCCTCGCTCGGCATCGGTGGATCGCTCATTACGCGACCCGAAATTCTCACCCGCGCCTTGGTCAAAGGTGGCACCGAATCCCAGAAACATTACTGGTTGCCCAAACTCTCCACGGCCGAAGTCATGGTCGCCGTTGCTGTCACCGAACCCGACTACGGCAGCGATGTCGCTTCACTGAAAACCACGGCAGTCGCAGCACAGCGCGACGGTGTCGATGGCTACGTCATCAATGGTGTCAAAACTTGGTGCACGTTCGGTGCTCGCGCAAATGTGCTCATGCTGCTGGCACGCACCGACCCCGACCGCACCAAATCGCACCGTGGTCTGAGTTTGTTCATCGTGCCCAAGCCATTAGGCGATGCGCACGGTTTTATGTTCAACCAAGACGGCGGCGGAAAAATGGAAGGTCGCCCAATCGACACCATCGGTTATCGCGGCATGCACTCGTACGAAATTGCAATCGAAGATTGGTTCGTGCCCGCCGACCATTTGATCGGCGAACAAGAAGGTTTGGGCAAGGGTTTCTATTTTCAAATGGAAGGTTTTGAAAATGGTCGTCTGCAGACCGCAGCACGTGCTGTTGGTTTGATGCAGGCGGCCTACGAAGCGGCATACGACTATGCCAACAATCGCAATGTGTTCGGCAAAAACATCATCGACTACGAACTCACCCAAGTAAAGCTCGGGCGCATGTCGGTAATCATCCAAGCGGCCCGCCAGTTCAGTTATGCAGTGGCCAAGATGATGGGCAAGGGCGAAGGCGCAATGGAAGCCAGCATGGTGAAGGCCTACGTGTGCAAAGCCGCCGAGTGGGTCACCCGCGAAGCAATGCAGATTCACGGTGGCTACGGCTACGCCGAGGAATACCCGGTGAGTCGCTTGTATGTCGATGCCCGCGTACTGTCAATTTTTGAAGGCGCCGACGAAACGCTGTGCTTGAAGGTGATCGCCCGCCGCCTGGTCGAGAGCGTGCAGGCCTAAGTAGACAGGCCTAGTTAACTAGGCCTCACTAGACACGTCTTATTTCACGAACTCCAGCAGTTCGTGCAGAGAGCGAAGTCGCTCACAGTCGTAGTCGGCATGATCGTCGAACGGGTCATACAGCAGCGGCACCAATCCGGCTGCTCGCGCGCCGCCGACATCGTTTACAAACGAGTCACCCACGTAAGCCACTCTCTCGGGTGGCAGATTCAACGCAGCGATGGCGTCGCCAAAAATCAGTGGATCGGGTTTGGCGTATCCGACCACGTGCGAATCAGTCACGATGCTCACCGGCACACCCGCGCCAGGCCCCACCTGACAGATGCACAAGTTCTTGAGCGTTGCTTCGATCTGACCGCTGGCGTTAGACACCACACCAATCGGCACTTTGCGGTGATACAGCTGGGCTAACGCAGCGACGGATTCCAGCAATGGAAATTGCCAATACTGAGGCGAAAACAACCGACGCATTGCTAACGCTGCCGGTTCAACCTCGTCATCGGCCACGCCCGCGGTTCGCACGTAGGCGTGTCGGTAGGTATCCCAAGTGATTTTGTCGATCGATGCGTCGGTGCGTTTGCCAGCAACTGCATCCAGCGCCTCCATACCGGCGTAATGACAACGCACCAGCACGCCGGTGTCGGTTGCACCACCAAACGGGGCGATAGCCATCGCCGTTGCGATGGGGTCGGGCACCACGAAAATGCCACCGGCATCGAACAGCACGCCGTCGAAACGTTTGGGCATCGGCGACGACTATTTCGAGCGAGTTAAGCCGGCGCGCGAACCACGCGAAATGAACTTGAGTGCCATCTTGCGACTGGCCTCGTCGATCATTTCGTCACCGAACATCACTGCACCCTTACCTTCGCCCTCGGTTGCCGTTTCGTAGGCATCGAGAATTGCGCACGCACGATCGAACTGCTCTTGCGTGGGCGAAAACACCTCGTTCAAAATCGCCACCTGATCCGGGTGCAGTGCCCACTTGCCGTCGTAGCCGAGCGTGCGAGTGCGCTTGCAATAGTCGCGGAAACCGTCGGCATCGCGAATGTAGAGGTAGGGGCCGTCGATTACTTGCAGCCCGTTGGCGCGACCAGCCATCAAGATTTTGTTGAAGACGTAATGGAAGTGGTCGCCTGGGTAGTCGGCAATTTGCACTCCGCCGGTGAGCACCGGCATTTCCATGCTGGCGGCAAAGTCGGCAGGTCCAAAGATGATGGTCTCGATGCGTGGGCTGGCGGCGCAAATCTCTTCTACATTGATGAGCCCGCGCGCGGTTTCAATTTGTGCTTCGATACCGATGTGTCCAACAGGCAGGCCATTGGCAATTTCCACCTGCCGCAACAGCAAGTCGGTAGCCACGATTTGGGCGGCTGATTCCACCTTGGGCAACATGATTTCGTCAAGTCGCGCACCGGCACCACCGACAACTTCCATGATGTCGTAGGCGGTCCATTTGGTGCTCCAGTCGTTGACGCGTACGCACATCACCTTGTCGCCCCAATCCTGGGTCTTGATGGCGTGCGCAATTTTGGCGCGGGAGGCTTCTTTTTCTTTCGGTGCAACGGCATCTTCGAGATCCAAGAACACCATGTCAGCGGCAATGCCAGGGCCTTTGCCCATCATTTTTTCTGATGAGCCAGGAATCGACAAACAAGAGCGGCGAGGTAGGTCGCGGGAGCGTGGTGACATGTCAATCAGACTAGATGACGCTGCGCCGCAATAACTCAGCCGTCGCCGGACATTCAGCAACGAATTCTGCGGCTGTCTCGGTGGTGTGCCCGAGCGGGCCAACCACGCGCGTAAAGCGATTCACATCGATGACGTCGAGCCCGGCCCGCCAGTCGTCGTTGATTTGCAGCGCGCTCACCATGCCCGACCACAACATGGTCGGCAAGCGTGTGCCGACGCCGGCAACCAGCCACACTTGTTTGCCTTGGGCGACCGCAGTATCGACTACTGCGCATGATCCACCGACGGCCAGCACGCTGCTGGCGCCGCACGCCAACGCTTCGATGATCACTACATCAGCAGTGCCAACCGCAGCAGACACATATTCAAAAGGCACGAGCTCGGCTGCGATATCTGCATCGTGCAGGCGCTCTACGAGCGCTTCACCTTCGCCGTGGCTGTCGACTACCAACATGAGCGCGTCACCACGCTGGGCCAAACACTTCACGGTGGTGAACGGCCAGCCCACGACTATTGCGCGCGCATCATCGGGCAACGCATCATCCAGATACCCAGGTGTGTCGTCGTGCTCGACCACGAGTGCCAACTCGCGGGCCTTTGAGAAAGGATCCGGCGCAGCCAACACGTGGGCACACAGCCACCACAGCTGTGCCATCGTCGGGTGTCGCTCGACGATTCGCCGACAAGCGAGCACCAGTGACTGTGGGTCTAAGTCCATGTCACAAAGTGCCAGCCCGGTCTCACGCACGAGCACGCCTGGGCCCGCACCGTCAGCGCGTGCCACATATCGCAATCGCTCAATCGGGTGCATTGCCAAGACTGTACTTGCGACTTGCTACCGTCGCTGTTGTGGTT
Organism: Actinomycetota bacterium; assembly: GCA_005800965.1. Lineage (GTDB taxonomy): Bacteria > Actinomycetota > Acidimicrobiia > Acidimicrobiales > Ilumatobacteraceae > F1-60-MAGs027. The sequence continues at coordinate 14,350 of SYEA01000058.1, forward strand.
ACGCCCTCATCTGACACCCTGCTGCAGCCACTAGAGGGCCAAGCGCGTCCGTTGCGTGACTGGCTCACAACGTTTCATCTCTTGTCCGTCGTTGTCGACCCTTATACCAACGAAAGTGCCTGGCTGTTGCCCACTGCTCGGCGAATCCTTGCCCAGTTCGCGGGCTCGAGTGTGCGCACTAACTATGTAGTGACTGCGTCACCTGCTGAAGCGCGGGCCTTCTTGGGGCCCGCGGCCAGCGAAACCCTGGTCTTTTGCGACCCGGAGCGCACCTTCGTGAAACAACTGGCGCTCGCTGCACTGCCGGCCTTCGTGTTTCTGCGCATCGATGGCCAAGTGGTGGCCCGCGCCGAAGGCTGGAACCCACTCGAGTGGCGCGCAGTCACCGAACAAGTTGCCAAGACAGTGGCATGGAGCAAGCCACTCATACCGGCACCCGGTGACCCTGGCGCATTTGTCGGCACGCCGGCTCTGGTCTGATGACTACTCCGGAGCCATTCGCTCACGTCGAGTTGCTGCCACTCGGCCCAGACACCACGAAGTACCGACTCATTTCTCGCGACGGTGTTTCGGTGGTAAAAACCGAACTCGGCGAATTCTTGCGCGTGGATGCCGGTGCCATCACCCGTTTGGTCGCCGAGGCGATGCGCGATATCGCCCACTTCTTGCGCCCCGAGCATCTGCAGCAACTCGCCAACATTTTCACCGACCCCGAAGCAAGTGAAAACGATCGCTTCGTCGCTCTCGACCTGCTGAAGAATGCGTCAATCGCAGCCGGTGGAGTGCTGCCAATGTGCCAAGACACTGGCACCGCCATCGTGAAGGCGAAGAAAGGTCAGTTCGTACTCACCAGTGGTGCCGATGACGCCGCAATCTCGCGAGGCGTCTATGACACCTACCTCACCAGCAACCTTCGATACAGCCAACTGGCACCGTTGTCGATGTACGAAGAAGTCAACACTGGCACCAACCTGCCGGCCGAGATAAAGATTGCCGCAGTCGACGGCGACGAATACAAGTTCTTGTTCATCGCCAAAGGTGGCGGCTCGGCCAACAAGAGCTACTTGTTTCAAGAAACCAAGGCGCTGCTCAACGAAAAAACGCTGCTCCCCTGGCTATTTGAGAAGATGAAGACACTCGGCACGGCGGCCTGCCCGCCGTATCACTTGGCAGTAGTCATCGGCGGCACGTCGGCCGAGTACGCAGTCGAAGTCGCCAAACTTGCCAGCACCCACTACCTCGATTCGCTGCCCACGGCGGGCAGTGCAGCCGGGCACGGCTTCCGCGACCTCGAACTCGAACAAAAGGTGTTGAAACTCGCCCAACAAACCGGCATTGGTGCACAATTCGGTGGCAAATATTTCTGTCACGATGTGCGCGTTATCCGCCTGCCGCGCCACGGCGCAAGTTGCCCGGTGGCCATGGCCGTTTCATGCAGTGCTGATCGTCAAGCACTCGGCAAAATTACCCGCGACGGCATTTTTCTCGAACAACTCGAAACCGACCCGGCACGCTTCATGCCCGACGTGAGTTTTGGCGAACTTGGTGGCGAGGTGGTCAACATCGACTTGAACCAACCGATGGCCGATATTCTTCGCGAGCTCTCCAAACATCCGGTGAAAACCCGCGTGATGCTCACCGGGCCAATGGTGGTAGCCCGCGATATTGCCCACGCAAAACTCAAAGAAGTGCTCGAACGTGACGGTGTGCTGCCCGACTATTTCAAAGACCATTGCGTGTATTACGCCGGCCCGGCAAAGACCCCTGCTGGTTTTGCCTCGGGTGCATTTGGCCCAACAACCGCGGGGCGTATGGACTCGTACGTCGCTGAGTTTCAAAA
>SYEA01000059.1 GCA_005800965.1 Actinomycetota bacterium
CCTGCTGTGAGACCGGCGCCAGCAACGGTGGCGACGAGGCAGATACCGATCACTTTGCTCGGCTGATGATGCAGCAGCCACCACGACAGCAACACCGCCATGACTGGAAAGCAATAAAAGATGATTGACACCAACCCCGAATCCATTCGTTCGATGGCACCGAAATAAAAGAATGATTGAAATGTGAAACCGATGTAGCCGAAGAGGAAAATCTTGACAAGGTCGCGACCCTGCGGCCACGACACACCGCGCATCGCGACGAGGCGGTACGCCAAGAGCAATGGCGCAGCGATGAGGAAACGTGCCACCATCAAGCCTTGGCTGTTGGCGCCGTCTTCGAATGCGCGCACAGAAAATAGGGGGTTCACGCCATAGAGCGTGCATGACAGCACCGCCAGGGCAATACCAATGACGCGTTGGTTGTTACGCACCGGTACCGCGTTCGTTGTCGGCTGTGTTGTCGGCTTCGTCCGCGCGTTGTTTGTCGCGCCGCACGACATTGCGAAACACCACGGTGAAGATCACTGCGATGCCGATGATCATGAAACTGAACACCGCGAACTGTAAGCCACCGCCACGGTCACCGGCCTGGGTTGGAGCAGTCCCACACCCTGGTTTAGGAAGGAGGCCAATGCAGTCACTCACATCGCCGTCGAGCGGGTAGACGAACACCGAAGTGGATGTGGTTGAAGCATCGCTACTCGTGGAGTGGTCGGGGTGCATCGCTTGTACATTCTGTCAGGCACACTCAGCCCCGAGTGGCGCAGAACTACGGTGGTGGCAGTGATGTCTGACCTACGCCCAACTGTTTTGGTGGTCGACTTTGGCGCTCAGTACGCCCAACTCATTGCTCGTCGCGTGCGTGAAGCACAGGTGTATTCCGAAATCGTCTCGCATCGCATTACGACCGACGAAGTGCAGCGCCGCCGGCCCGCCGCCATCATTTTGTCGGGTGGGCCAAAGAGCGTGCATGTCGAGGGTGCGCCGAGTTTGGACCCACGCGTCTACGAATTGGGCATTCCGATGTTGGGTATCTGTTACGGCTGTCAGCTCATCGCCCAACAACTGGGTGGTGTCGTTGCGCGCGGCGACAAAGGCGAATATGGTCGAGCCACACTGAAGCGACACGGCGCATCGAGCCTGCTTGGTGACACTGGGGAATCGTTCGACGTGTGGATGAGCCATTTTGATGCGGTGTCGATGGTGCCCTCAGGTTTTCGTGTCACCGGGGCTACGGCGGATGCACCAATGGCAGTGCTGGAAAACGACTCGAAGAAAATTTGGGCGGTGCAGTTTCACCCCGAGGTGGTGCACACCGAGCACGGGCAGCAGATATTGCGCCACTTCTTGCATGATTTGGCAGGCATCGCACCAAATTGGACGATGTCGTCGATTGCTGATTCACAAATAGCGGCGGTGCGGGCCCAGGTGGGGGACGAGCGAGCAATCTGTGGTTTGTCGGGTGGTGTCGATTCAGCCGTAGCCGCTGCGCTGGTGCATCGCGCGATTGGCGCCAATCTCACGTGTGTATATGTAGACACCGGGCTCATGCGCAAGAACGAAAGCGACCAAGTGGTGGAAACCTTCAAGCGCAATCTGGGTATCGAGTTGGTGCACGTGGATGCCGCAGATGAATTCTTCGACAAACTGCAAGGCGTTATCGACCCCGAGCAGAAGCGCAAGGTAATTGGCGAAACTTTCGTGCGCATCTTCGAGCGATATACGGGCGGCATCAAAGACGCCAAGTTTCTTGTGCAAGGCACGTTGTATCCCGACGTAATCGAAAGCGGCGGGCGCGAAGGCTCGGCCGTCATCAAAAGCCATCACAACGTGGGTGGGTTGCCCGATGACATGACACTGCAATTGTGCGAGCCGCTGCGCGAACTATTCAAAGATGAAGTGCGGTCACTCGGCACCACGCTTGGCTTGCCCGACGAAATTGTGTGGCGCCAGCCGTTTCCAGGGCCCGGTTTGGGTGTGCGCATCATCGGTGAAGTGACGCGCGAAAAAGTGAACATCTTGCAAGAAGCCGATGCCATCGTGCGTGAAGAGATTCAGCGAGCCGGGCTCGAGCGAGAAATCTGGCAGGCCTTTGCTGTGCTTGCTGACATTCGTTCGGTGGGTGTGATGGGCGATGAGCGCACGTATGCCCGCCCGATCATCATTCGTGCTGTAACGAGCGACGACGCCATGACCGCCGACTGGGCGCGTGTGCCGTATGACGTGTTGGCCACCATGTCGTCTCGCATCGTGAACGAAGTCGATGGTGTGAACCGTGTCGCATACGACATCACCTCCAAGCCCCCTGGGACCATCGAGTGGGAGTGAGCGCAGCGAGCGGACACTCGTAGCCATGCTGAGTGGGAGTGAGCGCACTTTGTAACACAACTGTAAAAGAGGGTTAGACTGCCACCATCGTGATTCGGCCCGCCTGCAGGCGTACCCCCCTCCCACGAACCCGCCTCGCCTGGTTCGCTTTGGCATTGCTGGGGTTGCTGGCACCCTTGGCACTACCCAGTTCGGTGGCTGCCGACACTGTCGATGACCAGCGCCGGCGGGTGTCTCAGATCGTTGACGAATTAGAGCGCCTGGCCGGCCAGGCCGACGAATTGGGTGAAAAGTACTCCGACACCCTCGCCGACAAATTTGCGGTCGAAGCCAAGATTGCCGAGACCGAAGTGCGGATTTTTGAGCTGCAAAAACAACTCGCAGTCATGCAAGCCAACCTTGTGGGTGCGGCCCGTAGGTCGTTTGTGACCGGTGGTTCGGCGGGCAGTTTGTCGAGCATTTTGGGTAGTAGCGGCTCGCTGTCTGACGCCATGAAGCGCGCCTACCTTGGCTCGGCTGCAGCAAACATTGGTGCTTCGAACACCGATGCCATGCAGGGCCTCATCGACGAGATCACGGCTGAAAAATCGACTCTCGACCGTCAAAAGAAGCAGTTGGCCACAACGGCAACGTTCTTGGTGGGGCGTTTGGCTGCCAGCGACAAATTGCTTGAGCAATACGAGTCATTGCGATCACAAGCGTTGCGCGACCTGGGCAATCTGCTCACCGAAGAAGAGCGCCGTCGTTCGCAAGATGCAGAAACTGCCGCCCGCAAAGACGCCGACAAATACAAGTCGACGTACAAGGTGGTCGCTTCTTCTCCCCAAGCGGGGGTGGCAATCAAGGCAGCGTTGTCACAGCTTGGTGTTCGTTATCGCTGGGGTGCATCAAGCCCGGGCGTTGCATTCGACTGCTCGGGTCTCACTCAGTGGGCCTGGGGCAAAGCAGGTGTGTCAATTCCACGTGTTTCGCGATCCCAATTTGCAGCACTTACACGGGTGCCCATCTCACAAGCTCAACCCGGCGACTTGTTGTTCTCGCAGTCGACGTTTTTCCATGTGGGCATCTACATCGGCAACGGCCAGATGGTGCAGGCCCCACGCACGGGTGATGTGGTGAAGATCAGCTCGGTGACGTGGACGCGTGTGCTTGGTGTCGGGCGACCCGATTAGTTTTCACTAAGTGATGGATCCAGCAATCGCCGCCGGATGGCAGCACGACTCTTTTTCGGCTGCAGGTTTCACCCACGACACGTATCGCAAGGGCAGTGGCCCAGGTGTGGTGGTGGTGCACGAGATTCCGGGCATCACCCCGGCAGTCATGAAGTTTGCCGATGAAGTAGTAGACGCAGGTTTCACCGTGGTGATGCCGCTCTTAGTCGGCGAGGTTGGTCGGGCCCCCGACAAAAAATACATGTCGTCATCAATGAGCAAGGTGTGCGTGTCGCGCGAGTTCACGACGCTTGCGTTGGGCAAAACCTCGCCAGTCATCGCGTGGTTACGCGCACTCGCCAAGCAGTTGCATCGCGAAGTGGGTGGGCCTGGTATCGGCGCAGTTGGTATGTGCTTTAGTGGTGGCTTTGCGCTCGGGATGATGCTGGACGACGTAATGATTGCCCCGGTGCTGTCGCAACCATCACTGCCGTTTGCCTTTGGCAAAGCTCGGGCTGCAGATCTCAACCTGTCGCCTGACGACCAACTTGCTATTGCACAGCGGGCGACACAAGGTTGTGAGGTGTTGGGTCTGCGTTTCACAGGCGACCGGCTGGTCGGCACCCGTTTTGACTCGCTGCGGGCACTTTTCGGCGAACAGTTCATCGCTGTCGAGTTCGCTTCGTCGGCGAAGAGCGACCATTCAGTGCTCACCGAGCAGCGTCAAGCCGAAGGTGTGCGCCGTGTGGTTGACTTCTTGCGAGACAAACTGCAGACATGACGCAAACTGACGACCGCAACGCCCACTTCGAGGCACTCGTTGAACCGGTCACCGACTGGGCCACCGACTTCGACCACCTGCACCCTTCCTACAACGCCAACGCCCCGGAGATCTGGCAAGAACTGCGCGACGGTTGCCCCGTAGCCCATTCGGCGCGTTACGGCGGCACGTGGTTGCCCGTGCGCCATGAAGACGTGAGTGCAATCGCCTATGACACCGAACATTTCAGTTCTGAAGATGTGGTGGTCAAGCGAATTAAGCCGATTGGCGAGAGTCGGCCGTACGGTGGTGCACCACCGATTACCTCTGATCCTCCGTTTCATCATCACGCTCGCCGCGTGCTGTTGCCGGCTTTTGCTCCGCAGAAGATTGCCGCGATGGAAGCCGAGACTCGCGCGTTTTGCCATGCTCTCATCGACAATCTTGGTCATGCGGATGTTTTTGATGCAGCCGATCAATATGCCAAACATATTCCACCTGCGGTCATCGCACACATGCTCGACTTGCCACTTGACGATGGCGAAATCTTTCGTGATTTCATCCACACCGCGCTCGAAGGCATAGCCGAAGACCAAGAAGTGCGCCAGGCCGGTTGGCAGAAGTTGGATACCTATCTCGACCAGCGAATTGCTGAGCGCAGCGCCAACTTGGGCGACGACCTACTGAGTTTCTTGTTGACCACCGAGATGAGTGGCCACCGTTTGCAGCCCGAGCACGTGCGCGGCACGGTCGCTTTGTTGCTCATCGCCGGTATCGACACCACATGGAGCGCGATTGGTTCGTCGTTGTGGCATTTTGCCAAGACCCCCACCGATTTGGCCCGACTGGTGCAAGACCCAGAATTGCTCTCTACGGCAGTTGAAGAAATGCTGCGCG
>SYEA01000060.1 GCA_005800965.1 Actinomycetota bacterium
ATGCGCTGGTAGCGCGCGATGGTGTCGGTGTGGGTGTAAGAAAACACGTGTCCCATGTGCAACGAACCGCTCACGGTGGGCGGGGGTGTGTCGATCGCAAACACGTCATCGCGCATCGCCGAGCGATCAAAGGCGTAGATGTTGTCAGCGTTCCAGCGTTCGACCAATCGGGCTTCCACCCCAGCAAGCGTCGGTTTCTCGGGAACTCTGCGCGTCGGGGAACCGTTCGACATGCGCACTCAACGGTAGTGGCGCGGCATTACTCGTAGAATCATCACGTGTTCGCGCTGTATGACACCTTGACGCGCGAAGTTCGGCCGCTCGCCATGCGCGAACCAGGCAAGTTAGGGATGTATTTGTGTGGCCCCACGGTGTATGGCCCGCCGCATCTCGGCCATGGTCGTGCCACGCTCGTCTATGACGTTCTGCGTCGATATCTCGAGTGGCGAGGCATCGAGGTGCGACTCGTTTCCAACATCACCGACATAGACGACAAGATCATCGATCGCGCCAATCGTGAGAACCGACCGTGGCAAGACATCACGCACAAGTGCGAATCGGTGTGGTTCGATGCCATGGGACGCCTCGGGGTAAAGCGCCCGACCGATATTCCTCATGCCACCGACTATGTCGAGCAGATGGTGCACATGATTGGTGCGCTCGTGGAGCGCAGTGCGGCGTACACCACTAGTGACGGCGTGTACCTTTCCGTCGAGAGCGTGCCCGGCTACGGCGCACTTGCCCACCAGTCGCTTGACGACATGTTGGCTGGCGGCGGAGACCGCGAGGTGCTCGGTGCGCAAGAGAAGCATCACTCGGCAGATTTTGCCTTGTGGAAATTTTCCAAACCTGACGAGCCATCGTGGCCGTCACCATGGGGTGATGGCCGACCTGGTTGGCACAGCGAGTGCGTGGTGATGAGTCTGGAGTTATTGGGTGAAGGTTTTGATTTGCACTGTGGTGGCGCCGACCTGCGGTTTCCACATCACGAAAACGAGCGCGCTCAGGCAGTGGCACTCGGCAAACAATTCGCCAACCATTGGATGCACAACGGCTTCGTGGTCGATCCAGAGGGTGAGAAAATGTCGAAGAGCATCGGCAACGTGGCCAACTTGTTGGATTTGCTCGACAACTATGACCCGCGCGCGTATCGCATGTTGCTGCTACAAACCCACTATCGCTCGCCGGTGAAGGTGGGGCAAGACAACATCGATGCCTCGGTGCAAGCGCTCACGGGGTTGGATTCGTTTGCGGCCCGTAGTGAAGGGCAAACCGCCGCCGCCGATGCCGACACGCTTGCGCGGTTTGTGCAGATCATGGACAACGATCTGGACACACCGAACGCAATGGCTCATATCTTTGACACCGTGCGCCGTGCGAATACCGCCATCGATGCAAGCGAGACCGCTGCTGGTGCGTTGACGGCTGCGGTGCACGAGATGTGTGGTGCGTTGGGTCTGCAACTTGGTTCTACGGGTCAAGTGGCTGACGACGCTCAGGCCCTTGCTGTTGCACTTGATGCCGCCCGCGCGGCAAAAGACTTCGCCAAAGCCGACGCGTTGCGGGCCGAGTTGCAATCCCTTGGCTATGTGGTGGAAACCACCAAGGCCGGCACCACACTCCGGCATGTGTAGACCACGAGCGTCACGCGAGTCACATGCATTGCGCCATGCAAGCCGAACCTACTGACTGGTAACTTGAATCCATGGCTGACTTCTCACTTGCGCTCAACGACGACCAACTCCAGATCAAAGACTGGATTCACCAGTTCGCCGTCGACACCATTCGACCGGCTGCACACGAGTGGGACGAAAAAGAAGAGTTCCCATGGCCGGTCGTGCAAGAAGCGGCCAAGATCGGTTTGTACGGCCTTGACTTCATCATGAATGCAATGGCTGACCCCACCGGGCTCACGATGGTGGTGGCGATTGAAGAAATGTTCTGGGGCGACGCCGGAATCGGAATGGCGATCATGGGTTCGGGTCTTGCTGCTGCTGGCATCGCCGGCAACGGAACACCAGAACAAATGATGGAGTGGGTGCCACAGTGCTACGGCGACTCCGACGATGTGAAGCTCGGTGCCTTCTGTGTGAGCGAGCCCGATGCGGGTAGCGATGTGTCGAACCTGCGCACGCGAGCCATTTATGACGAAGCCAACGACGAATGGGTGCTCAACGGAACCAAAGCTTGGATCACCAATGGCGGCATTGCCAATGTGCACGTGGTGGTTGCCGCAGTCGACCCCGAATTGAAAGGTCGCGGGCAGGCAAGTTTCGTCATTCCTCCAGGAACAAAGGGCCTGTCCCAAGGACAGAAGTACTTGAAGCACGGCATTCGCGCCAGCCACACTGCAGAAGTCGTGCTCGAAGATGTGCGCGTGCCGGGTCGCTGCCTGCTGGGCGGCAAAGAAAAACTCGATGCCAAACTTGCGCGCTACCGCGAGGGAACGTCAAGTGGCAAGCAACCAGCGATGGCAACATTCGAAGCCACGCGCCCAGCCGTGGGTGCACAAGCACTGGGTGTTGCGCGTGCGGCATACGAATTTTCGCTGGAGTATGCAAAAGATCGAAAGGCGTTCGGCAAACCGATCATCATGCACCAGGCAATCGCCTTCAAACTTGCCAACATGATTACCCAGATTGATGCAGCACGCCTCTTGATTTGGCGCGCGTCGTGGTTGGCGAAAAATGGTGGCTTCAAGAACGGCGAGGGTTCACAGAGCAAGTACTTCGCATCAGAGATGGCAGTGAAAGTGACCGAGGAGGCGATTCAGATTCTCGGTGGTTATGGCTACACGCGTGAATACCCGGTCGAACGCTGGCACCGCGACGCAAAAATTCACACCATCTTCGAGGGAACTTCTGAGATCCAGCAGCTGGTAATCGCGCGAGCAATCAGCGGAATGCGCGTCGAATAGTTTACAAATAATTTCGACAAGTCTTAGTCGCTAGGTCGGGATTGAAGACTCTCATAAACCATTGATGTGCGAATCTCAATGTCAAGACCTATTTGCAGTAGTCGCTCTTCTTTCCATTTTGGGCATCACGAGAGGGAAGTGATTTCACTGCCGCGCTGTCAGCTTGTGGCAGTGAGTTAAGCCAGCATATTCCGTAAGAATCTGCCGGAAACTGAGAATGAGCGCTCGCCCAAGCGGGGTCTTTCGATGCTTC
>SYEA01000061.1 GCA_005800965.1 Actinomycetota bacterium
AATTGCCGCTGCCTTCGTTCATGCACGCATCGATGAAGTCTTGCCATGTTTCCATCTTGCGGGTGATTTTGGTCTTGTCGTAAAAGAAACCCGTGCTGCCCCAGTTTTTGCAGACCGAGTATTCGTTGTTTGGGTCCCACGATTGCGACACATACGCCGCGTCGAGGTTGCTGAAGTTGGGGATCTTCGACATGTCAAGTTTTTGAATCAGACCTTTTTCGATCATCTGCGGCACGTACGGGCCGGTGGGCACGACGATGTCAAAGCCGCTACTGCCAGCGCTGGCTGCCAACTTGGTGATGAGGTCTTCGTTGCTTGGGTAGTAATCGACTTTCATCGTGACGCCGAGTTCGGATTCGGCCAGTGCGCCAACGATTGCTGGGTCGTTGTAGTCACCCCAGGTGAACATCGCGAGCGAACCCGACGACTTGTTGACGACACGGCTGTAGTCGCCAGCAGCGACGTCGCCACCTGCTGCAGTGTCGTCACCCGAGTCTGAACCACCGCAGGCGGCGAGCAAGATTGCAAAGCCTGCTGCAGCGGTTCCACCTTGGATAAACGCACGACGCGAGAGCGTCTCGCGGAAGGCTTCTGGTGCAAGTATTCGCAATTGCTTGGTCATGTCATCCCCCTAGTGATGTGTAACTTCCAACTCACCAAAAGATAGCGCATCAGACAGTGCCGCTGGGGCTTGCCATCACCACGCTGGCCTGGCGGGCCGAGAAGAGATAGACGTCTTCAGCCGACCACGAGCACCACACCGATTCGTCAAGGGCGAACCGCGCCGGGTTGGTGCGCGGCACCAACACCAGCAGGTCACGGGTGCGGGTTCGCACCACATATTGCAGCACGTCGCCGTAATACGACACACTCGCCACCGTGGCTTGCACCACGTTCTCGGCCTGGCCGGGCTGGGTCGAAGTCAGGTGGATGCACTCGGGCCGCACCGCCGACAACGCCGGCTCGCCGTTGGGAACGTCTTCTTCGGGGCGACTTGCCACGAACACGGTGCCATCATCGGCCTGAGCGCCGTGCTCGGTGGCCACCCCCTGCCAAAAATTGTTGCGCCCAACGAAACCCGCCACGAAGGCCGTCGTCGGGTGCTCGTACACGGTTTCAGGGTCGGCAAGTTGTTCAACGTGCCCATTGAGCATGATGGCGATGCGGTCTGACATCGACATGGCTTCTTCTTGGTCGTGCGTGACGAACACGAAGGTGATGCCCAATCGGGTTTGCAGAAGTTTCAGCTCGATCTGCATTTCTTCTCGCAGTTTGCGATCGAGTGCACCGAGTGGTTCGTCAAGCAACAAAATGCTCGGACGATTGATGAGTGCTCGCGCCACAGCCACACGTTGCTGCTGGCCACCCGACATCTGCCGCGGTCGCCGGTCGGCGAGTTTTGACATCTGCACCATGTCAAGCGCTTCGGTGACTCGTGTGGCGATCTCGGATTTATTGACGCCTCGTTGTCGCAGACCGTAGGCAACGTTTTCGGCAACGGACATGTGCGGAAACAACGCGTAGTGCTGAAACACCGTGTTGACATCTCGCTTGTGCGGCGGCACGCCTTGCACGTACTCACCCGAGATACGAATGAACCCAGCATCGGGTTGTTCGAACCCAGCAAGCATGCGCAGTGTGGTGGTTTTGCCACAGCCGCTCGGGCCGATCAGCGACAAAAACTCGCCGGCATGCACTTCAAGATTGATATTGTCAACGGCAACGACATCGCCGTAACGCTTGGTTACATCGACGAGTTCAACGGAGCCGCGCTCAATACTCACTGTTGGCTATCGCCCCCTCTGATGCGCAACGCTAGTCATCAGATGTTGATGTTGGCCATCACGTGCTTGACGCGCGTGTAGTCGTCGAGAGCGTAAGCCGACAAGTCTTTGCCGTAGCCCGACTTTTTGTAGCCACCGTGCGGCATCTCGGCCACGACCGGAATGTGCGTGTTGATCCACACACAGCCGAAATCCAACGACTTAGCCATACGCATGGCCTTGCCAAAATCACGAGTCCACACCGATGACGCCAAGCCGTATTCCACTCCGTTGGCCCACTTGCGGGCTTCGGCTTCGTCGCTGAACTTTTGCACGGTGATGACCGGGCCGAACATTTCTTGCTGAATCATGTCGTCAGCTTGCTTTAAGTCGGCCACCACGGTGGGCTCGAAGAAGTATCCGTCTTTGCCGATCTTGTTGCCGCCAGCCACGACCCGTGCATGCTTCGGGGTGCGTTCCACAAAACCGCTGACGCGCGCCAACTGGTTGGCGTTGTTCAACGCGCCGTACAACACATCTTCTGTGGGTTGGCCAGTCTTGGTGTTTTTGGCGGCGTCGGCCAGTGCTTCAACAAAATCGCCGTACACCTTTGGCCCGGCAATCACGCGGGTGGCTGCTGTGCAGTCTTGCCCAGCGTTGAAGTATCCGGTCATAGCAATTTGCGCTACGGCTGCTTCGATATCGGCGTCGTCAAACACAATGACGGGCGCCTTGCCACCCAACTCCAGGTGCACACGCTTGAGCGTTTTGGCGGCTGCTTCGGCAACTTCCATGCCGGCGCGCACCGAGCCAGTGACCGACACCATTGCCGGTGTGTTGTGAGCCACCATCGTGCGGCCCGTGTCGCGATCACCGCACACCACGTTGAACACACCCGTTGGCAAAAACTGTGCTGCGATCTCGGCCAGCAACACCGTGGTGGCAGGCGTGGTGTCGCTGGGCTTCAACACAATGCTGTTGCCTGCGGCGATGGCTGGTGCGAACTTCCAGACCGCCATCATCATCGGATAATTCCACGGTGCCACCTGGGCACACACACCCACTGGCTCGCGACGAATCATCGAGGTGAAACCCTTCATGTATTCACCGGCGCTCTTGCCTTCGAGCATGCGCGCGGCGCCAGCAAAGAATCGAATCTGGTCGACCATCGGCGGGATTTCCTCGGCGGTCGTGATGGCCACGGGCTTTCCGCAGTTTTCTACTTCGAGGGCGATGAATTCGTCTTGGCGTGCTTCGATGGCGTCAGCGATGCGAAACAGCGCCAATGAGCGCTCGGACGGCGTGGATTCTTTCCAGACTTCGAATGCTTGTTGGGCGGCGTGCATTGCTGCGTCGATGTCGGCTTGTCGCGAATTCGGTGAGGTTGCATACACCTTGCCCGTGGCGGGGTTGATGATGTCTAATGTGCTGCCGTCGGCTGCATCCACATGCTTGCCGTTGATGAAATTACGGAACTTTTTCATGAGGTTGGTTTAGCACAATCTGGCGCGCCTGATACGGGCTCAACAAACTCAGGCTCAACACGTTCGGCGGTTGTAGTAGACAAGGGGCGTGAAGCCGGTGCACGCCACCTTGGGCGTTCCCAAAGAAACCAAAACCCTCGAAGGGCGCGTGGCGCTTACCCCTGATGGCGTGCGCGAGTTTGAGCGCGCCGGTGTGGAGGTCTACGTCGAAACCCAGGCCGGGGCTGCCGCCTCGATCAGCGACGACGAGTTTGTAGCAGCCGGCGCCACCATCGTGCCCACGGCTGCCGACGCCTGGGCCCAAAGCATGGTGGTGAAGGTCAAAGAACCCACCGAGAAAGAGTTCGGCTATCTGCGCCGCGACCTCACCTTGTTTACCTATTTGCATCTGGCGGCGTATCCGAAGGTGGCCGAAGCATTGCTCAAGCACGGCACCACGGGCATCGCCTATGAAACGGTGCAACTTGCCGATGGTTCACTGCCGCTGTTGGCGCCGATGAGCGAAATTGCGGGTCGTCTTGCCACGCAGGCTGGTGCACATTATTTGCAGCGCCCGTATGGCGGTCGCGGCGTGTTGATGGGCGGCGCGCCCGGTGTGCGGCCCGCCAAAGTGGTGGTCATCGGCGCGGGCAACGTGGGTTGGAATTCGGCACGCATCGCAGCCGGCATGGAAGCCGAAGTGGTGCTGCTCGACAAGAACTTGGATCGCTTGCGCTTCATCGACCAAATCGAAAAGGGTCGCATCATGACGCTGGCTTCCAATCGTGGTGCCATCGAACGCAGTGTGTTGGATGCCGACCTGGTGATTGGTGCAGTGCTCGTGGCGGGTGCGCGAGCGCCAGTGGAGGTGAGCGAAGCGATGGTCAAGACCATGAAGCATGGGGCGGTCATGGTGGATGTTGCCATCGACCAAGGTGGCTGCATCGAAACCATGCGCGAAACCACCCACACCGAGCCGGTGTTCGAAAAGCACGGCGTGGTGCATTACGCCGTGGGCAACATGCCTGGTGCGGTGCCCAACACCAGCACCTATGCCCTGACCAACGCCACGCTGCCCTATCAACTGCAGTTGGCGCTACATGGCGCAGGTGGTGCCGCCAACGCCGACCCGGCCATGGCCCTGGGTGTCAACACCGTCGCGGGTGTGCTCACCAACGCACCGAGCGCGCAGGCGTTGGGGCGCGACTTTGTCGAACCACTCGCTGCGCTTCGTTCATAAGCACTCGCCTCGGGCAGACTGCGCGTATGGCAAAACTCGGCTACAACACCGGTTATTGGGGCAAGGGTCCGCCTGCAGGCGTCGTTGAAGCAGTGAAAGAAGCCGACAAGCTCGGCTTCCATTCATTGTGGACTGCCGAGGCTTACGGCAGCGATGCACTCACACCGTTGGCGTGGTGGGGTGCCCAGACAACACAGATTCAACTCGGCACCGGCATTATGCAAATGGCTGGTCGCACACCTGCAGCAACTGCGATGTCGGCAATGACGCTCGACCATTTGTCGAACGGTCGCATGATTCTTGGGCTCGGTGCTTCGGGCCCGCAAGTGGTGGAAGGTTGGTACGGCCAGCCGTACCCCAAGCCACTGGCGCGCACCCGCGAATACATCGACATCGTGCGCAACATCGTGCGCCGTGAAGCGCCGCTTGAGCATCACGGCGAGTTTTATGATCTGCCGTTGCAAGGCGGCGCCGGTTTGGGCAAACCGCTGAAAAGCACCATTCACCCGTTCCGCAAAGAGATTCCTATTTATCTGGCTGCTGAAGGCCCGAAGAATGTGGCGTTGTCGGCCGAGATTGCCGATGGCTGGCTGCCGTTGTTTTATTCACCCAAAGACGACGCGCACTATCGCCGTTGCCTTGACGAGGGCTTTGCCAAATCGGGCAACCCGAAAAAACGCGACTCATTCGAAGTCGTGGCGTCGTTGTTCGTTGTGCCGGGTGAGGACGCCGAAAAATGTGCCGACATGATTCGGCCGTTCGTGGCGTTGTATGCCGGTGGCATGGGCGCCAAGGGTGCAAACTTTCACTTCGAGGTGTTTGCGCGCATGGGTTGGGAAGGTGTAGCCACACAGGTGCAAGAGCTGTATCTGCAAGGCAAAAAGCAAGAGGCTGCTGCGTTGATTCCGCTCGAGATGGTGGAAGACGTGGCGTTGGTCGGCCCGCTCGACAAGATCAAAGACGAGTTGCCGAAGTGGAAAGAAACCACCGTGACCACATTTTTGGTGGGTGGGCCTGCGGCGTTTTTGCAAATGTACGCCGACTTGCTGGCGTAATTAGTGAGTTAGTCGCAACAGCTGTCGCGCCACCCACACCCCGCACACTTGTAGTGCGCGTGTTCGGCGTGCAACGAGTGACCGCAGTGCGGGCATTCGGCAAAGATCGCAAAGCGAGTCGAGCACTCACTCGCCGGCGACACTGCCGGTGACACTGCATGTGACACAGTCGGCATCACAAAACCGTTTGATGCACTCATCAACGACCTAGCGTAGAACGCCGTGGTGTGCCAGTGACTGATAGTTCACCACTAGCGGCCGACACCGGCCCCAACACTGGCGAACTCCCCGTCTTTCGCCCCGGCAGTGCCCGATCGGCGCTTTCGCACCCGCACTTTCGCCGTATTTTTATTGCCTCATTCGGCTCGAACATTGGTTCGTGGATTCAAAACGTGGTGTTACCTATCTATATCTATGAGCGCACCGGCAAAGCGTCGCTCGTAGCGCTGCTCATTTTTGCGCAGATGAGCCCGTTGTTGTTGCTGGCCATTCCTGCTGGTGTCATCGCCGATTCGGTCGATCGCCGCAAGTGGTTGGCTGCCATGCAAGTAGTGATGCTGGTGTTCTCGGTGGGGTTGGCTGCGTTGGCGCGAGTGGATGCACCCATCTGGGCATTGTTCGTAGCCCAACTTGGTGTGGGCATCGGCGGTGCGCTCAACATGCCGGCTTGGTCGGCGATGTTGCCGTCACTCGTGCCGCGCGCCGATTTGCCCGGGGCGATGTCGCTCAATTCCACACTCATCAATGGCTCGCGCGTGGTCGGGCCAATCTTGGTGGCACTCTTTGCACCGTTGGGTGCAGATGCATGGCACTTTTTTGCGTTCAACGCGGTCACCTATTTGCTCGTGGTGTGGGCGCTCACCCGCATTAAGGTGCCCGCCCACCAACGCGACACGTCGCGCGGCTTGCAGCGTTTCACGTTTGCGTTTCGTGTGGCGCGCGATCGCCCCGTGGTGCGACGTCTCATTCTCACGTTGGCGTTGTACTCGCTCATCTCGTTGCCGTATATCGGGTTGTTCCCTGCTGTTGCCGAGTTGAACTTCGGCATCGCCGGTTCGAGTGCGATATATAAATGGCTGTATGCCACATGGGCGTTTGGCGCAGCACTCGGTGGTTTGGCGCTCGGCACCGTGTTTGTGGGTCGCGACCCACGCGTGATGATTCGTTGGGGCTTCGCTGCCAACGCCGTGGCGATGGTGGGCTTTGCGGCCTCGCGTTCGGTGGTGCCGGCGTTTATCACTGGCTTTGCGCTCGGGGCGTCGTATTTTTTCACCACGACGGCCATGTCGACGGTCATGCAAGGCCGCTTACAGCCCCACGAACGCGGCCGCACCATGGCGTTATGGTTCATGTCGTTTGGCGGCACAGTGCCACTCGGCAACATGCTGTTTGGCCCACTCGTTGATCGCTACGGCTCGCGCTGGTTGCTGTTCGTTGGGGCCGCGTGGGCGTTGGTAATGGCGTGGTGGTGCGACACTCGCGCCATCGACGAATCAGCCGAAGGCGTGCACCAAACGCTCTAGGCCCGCAACACGCGAACCTTTCACGAGCACCGCATCGCCATCGCCAAACTCACTCGCCTGCAGGATTGCTGATTGCAGGGTTACCGACGGCAAAGCAACCGAATCACCGCCATACAGATTGGTGTCCACCGCAACAAGGTTGATCTCTAACCGTCGTGCCAGCGAAGCAATCAGGCGGTGGGCGATGTCGGGGTCTTTGAGTTCGGCCATTACACCAACGAATGCCGTGCGTCGTCGAGCGGGTATGGCCGCCAACGTGTTGAGTGCTGCGGCCATTGACTTGGGGTTGGCGTTGTAGCAGTCGTCAATCAGCACCACGCCACCCGCAGTGGTGCGCACATCCATGCGATTGGGCGACATTGGTGCTGCGGTTATGGCGCGAGCAGCACCCTGCACATCCACGCCGCACGCACCTGCTGCAGCGATGGCCGCTGCGGCATTGCTCGCACTGTGGCGACCCGCGATGGGCAAACCAAACGACACGTCACCCCATGGCGTGGTCAAGTGCACCGTGGCGTGCGCGCGAGCATCGAGGCTCACCTGGGTGATGCGCACGGTTGCCGAAGGTGCTTCACCGAAGGTAATGACGCGGGCCGATGTGCGCGACTGCATTGCCAACACCCGTTCGTCGTCGGCATTCAAAATGGCGATGCCGTCGCTGGGCAACGCTGCGATGAGTTCACCTTTCGCTTGGGCGATGCCATCCAAGTTGTCGAGCAGTGCCGTGTGTGCTTCGGCAATTGCGGTGACCACACCAATGGTTGGTAAGCCCACTTCGGTGAGCCGCGTAATTTCGCCGTGACCACGCATGCCCATTTCCAAGATGAGCGCTTCGCAATCGTCGGGGGCATTCAGCAGCGTGATCGGCACGCCTTGGTCGTTGTTAAACGAACGCGAACTCGCCGCCACGCGCAACGCCGAGCCAATGGCAGCAGCGGCCAAATCTTTCGTGGTGGTTTTGCCCACGCTGCCGGTGATGCCCACCACTCTGTTGCCCACTCGAGCACCCAGTGCCACGCGCGCCCAGCGCCCGAGCGCGCGCAACGCTTCCACCGTGTCGGGCACGACAATTGCTGTGCCGCGCAACGCAGCACCGTTGGTGCCCACTTCGCGCGAGGTGAGATACGCACCTGCACCACGCGCTAATGCGTCATCAATAAAATCGTGGCCGTCGCGCTCGGCAACAATTGGCACGAACAACTGCCCCATCGCAAGTGTGCGCGAATCAAACGAAGCCCCCGACAGGTGGGCGTTTTTACCGCTGAGGCGACCGCCCACGGCATGTGCAACATCGGTTGCCATGAAACGCATACGAAGCCTCATCTTACGAGCGCAACACCTCATCAACGAGGTACCGTTGAGAAGAGTGACTTCGCGTTCGCGCATCCATGTGGTCGTCATCTTCGGTGGCGAATCCGCCGAACACGATGTGAGTTGCGTGACCGCCGCCCACGTGTTGCGCGCCCTTGACCCTGAGCGTTACGACATCACCACCATCGCCATTTCGCGCGCCGGGCAATGGATGCTGGCCGATTCGGCGATGGCCGCCTTAGCCCGTGGTCGCGATGCGCTGCCCGACCGGCTCGAAGCAACAGGCCGCGCGTCGTCGCTCGGCGAGGTGATTGCAGCAAGTTCGCACGATGCCAATGCGACCGTGGTGTTGCCGTTGTTGCATGGCCCAATGGGCGAAGACGGCACCGTGCAAGGTCTGCTCGATCTCGCCCACGTGGCGTATGTGGGCTCAGGCGTGTTGGGCAGTGCCGTGTCGATGGACAAGACCACCACCAAGCGAGTGTTGGCCGCCGAAGGCATCGCCCAACCACGCTTTGTGGCGTTG
>SYEA01000062.1 GCA_005800965.1 Actinomycetota bacterium
GGGGCTGCGGAATGGTGCACCCCAACGTGCTGCAAGCTGGGGGCATTGACCCCGAGGTGTACACGGGTTTTGCGTTTGGCTTCGGCATCGATCGCATGGCCAAAGAGCGTCATGAGGTGGCCGACCTTCGCGATATGTATGCCAATGACTTGCGCTTTGTGAGACAGTTCTAATGCGCATCGTTCGCTCGTGGCTTGAAGAATTCGCCGACCTGCGTCGCTGGAGCGATGACGAATTGGCAGTAGCCATCACGTCGCTCGGGTTGTCGGTGGAAGCAACCGAGATGGTCGGCACGCCAGTCGATGGTGTGGTGGTGGCCAAGGTGTTGCGCACCGAACGGCACGCTGACGCCGCCAAGGTGCACCGCGTGTGGGTGGATGCCGGTGATGGAGTCGAACGCCATGTGTGGTGCGGGGCGTTCAACATGCGCGCTGGCGACTTGGTGCCGCTCGCCACGCTGGGCACCAAGATGCCCGATGGCCGCGACATTTTGAAGCGCGGCATCTTGGGCATCGACTCTGAAGGCATGCTGTGCTCGGGGGCCGAACTGGGTGTTGCCTCTGATGCCTCGGGCATTTTGATTCTGCCGCCTACTGCTCGGTTGGGTCGCAATGTGTTCGAAGCACTCGGCATGCAGCGCGACATCGTGTTCGATTTGGATGTCACCCGCAACCGTCCCGATTGCACCGGGCATTCGGGTGTTGCCCGCGATGTGGCGGCACATTTCGGGGTGAAGTTCACACCCCCCAAAGGTGATGGCGCCAAACCGGGCAGCGTGCGCAAGCTGCCAGTGAAAATTGTCGACGAACAGGCGTGCGCGCGCTTCAACGTCACGGTGATGAGCGGCATCGTTGTCGGTGACTCACCCGATCATCTGGCGCGGCGCATTATTGCGGCCGGCATGCGACCAATCAACAACGTGGTCGACGCATCCAATTTGGTGATGCTCGAAACCAATCAGCCGAATCATGCGTATGACGCCACGAAGGTTGCCTCAGGTTTTCGCATTCGCCTCGCCAAGCCAGGGGAGCGCTTGGTCACCCTCGATGGTGTGGAGCGTGCCCTTGACTCGGCTGACCTGCTGATTTGTGACGGTAACGATCGGGCGATTGGTATTGCCGGGGTCATGGGTGGCCAAGACACCGAGATCAGCAGCAGCACCAGCGAGATCGCCCTCGAGACGGCTTGGTTTGCCCCCGACGGGATTCGCCTCACCAGTCAGCGCTTGGCGCTGCGTACCGAGGCCTCGGCGCGCTTCGAGCGCGGTGTCGACCCGCACGGGGTGGCGCACTCGGTGGCGCGATTTGCTGCCTTGTTGCGCGAGTCGTGCCCCAAGTTGGTGGTGCACGCCGGGGCGAGTGACCCCAAGACCAAGTACTTGCCCAAGCCCGCCACCATTTCGTTGCGTGTTGCACAGGTGAACCGAGTGTTGGGCACGGCACTCAACGTGCGCCAAGTGTCGACGTTGCTCACCCGTATTGGTTTCGAATGTGCGCCGAAAAAAATTGCCGTAAAGAAAGGCTCCCTCGTTGCCGCTGGGGCCGGGCTGAGTGTGAAAGTGCCCTCGTGGCGCCCCGACTGCACCGATGAAATCGACTTGGTCGAAGAAGTCGCTCGCCACGTTGGCTATGACTCGCTCGGCAAGCAGGTGTCGCAGTCAACACAACCCGGCGGGCTCTCGCCGCTGCAGCAGCGCCGTCGCGCCTTGCGCGATGTGGTGCTGTCGTTTGGTGCCAGCGAAGCGATGCCGAACCCGTTCTTGGCGCCAGGCGATCATGAACGCGCTGGTGTTGGTATCGCTGGCCCCGTATTGACCTTGGAGAACCCACTGGTGGCCGAAGAAAGCGTGCTGCGACACTCGCTGCGACCAGGCATGTTGCGGGCCGTTGCGTTCAACGTGGCGCATCGCGCCGCTCACATCTCGCTGTTCGAACTGGGCCATGTGTATCCCGCCCGCGATGGGGTCGACAGCACCGCACCACACAACTTGCCCGACGAACACGAGCAGTTATGCATCATGATGGTGGGCGCTGATGCCGCCACGGCCATCAATTGGTGGTCACAGATCACCGCCGTCTTTGGCGTTGGTGCACAAGTCGACCAATCCCGAGTGCCTGCGGGTTACCACGCCACACGCAGCGCCACCTTGGCGCGCGGCAAGCAAGTGGTCGGACATGTGGGCGAGCTCGATCGCCTGGTGCTGGCCGCCCACGGCATTGAAGAGCGCGTTGCGTGTCTCGAACTCAACGCATCGGTATTGCTCAGCGAGACACCCAAGGTGCCGATTGCCAAACCCGTCAGTCGGTTTCCATCGAGTGACTTCGATTTGGCTTTTGCGGCACCCACTCGGGTAACCGCGGGCGCACTCCAGCGTGCATTGCGGCAAGCCGCGGGTGCTCTGGGCGAAGAAGTGACACTCTTCGACGTGTTTCGCAAAACGGCGGGCGAGGATTCGCGCAGTCTCGCCTTTACGGTGCGTTTGCGGGCGGCTGATCGCACGCTCACCGAAACCGAGGTGGCAACCACGCGTGCTGCCTGCATCGCAGCAGGTGTCAAACTCGGCTGCACACTCAGGACGTAGTCATCGTTTCGCAGCTGCTGCCCGACGCCGAAGTGTCACAGGCCTACGTGGAGTTGCGGGCTCGTGTGGTGGCACTGTTGCGAGAGACGCCAGAGCAAATCGCCACCAGCCCAGTGCCGCATTGTCCGACATGGAGCGTCAACCAACTCGCCGCCCATCTGCTCGGGGTGCCCGACGACATCGTGCATGGCCGGATGGAAGGTGTCGCTAGCGACGCCTGGACACAAGCCCAAGTAGTTCGTCATCAAGCCAAGTCACTGCGCCAAATTGCCGACGAGTTAGCAGCGCTCGCCGAGCGGTTCGACCCCCTTTTGCCGCACGTTCCAGCGATGTCGCGGTCACAGATGGTGATGGATGCGGTCACCCACGAGCACGATCTGCGCCATGCAGTAGGGGCACCCGGCGCGCGCGAGTCCACGGCCGGACGCGCGGGGTTGGCCTGGCTCATGAGCTGGTACGAGCGCACCGACCCAGTCATTGGTTCGAAAATCGCAGGCGTTGGAGTCGGGGATTTCGATGTATTACGAAGTTTGACGGGGCGGCGCAGCGCCATCCAAATGGCGGCTCTCGGGTTACCAGCCGATGCGATCATTCAGATTCAGGCTGGCTCCCCGTTTCGGGCACCTACCGAACTAATCCACGAATAGTGAAGTGGTGTTCGTAGCGCTCAGGCGGGCGGGATGAGCGCGCCCGTGAACACCTGCCAGGCGAGGGCTGACTTAGCCACGAAGCTCAACACGATGTAGGTGCGTTCACCAACTAGATAGTCGGCAAAACGCCCTTTGGCGCGATACTGCAGCCACTGCACGATCGCAAAACAGTTGAAGAAGATGAACAACGACACCACGATGCCATAGACGAACCCGGGCACCACGGTGTTGGGTGCGCCTTTCGGCGAAAACAAATTGATCACCATCGCAATCCACGGCACGATGCCGGCGATGCAACCGAACCAAAAGGGCAGCAGTTGGCCATCACCCGGTGTGGTGAACTTTTCTTGTAACCAACCGAACAGAATCATCGTCACGTTGACCCCAAAGACGGCCAGCAGGGCTACGAAATCAGCCACCCCGTTGAGTTGCAAGATGAGCACGATCATGATGGATGACGACAACGAATATTCCACCCAGCGGTACACGTTGATGTGCTTGGTGAGCCCGGCGGCATACTTCGTGAACCCAACCGGTGATGCCACGAGAAAGTGGAAGAATGCCGACAGGGCCATGAACGCAGCCACCATCCACGAGATGTTCAGGCTGAACAAGTCGACTGGCTCAGCGAAGTTGCCAGTGCCTGGTGCTTCAGATAGATACGTCGCTCGTACGGGCAACGACACATCATTTGACAACCACAGAATGGTGAGGAACGACACCAGGTGCAGCGCACCGGCATAAATGTTGAGTCGCCGTAGGCGGATGATGCCGGGGTTCATGTGTTGCAGCAGGTTCATGTGCTCAACCATATGCGCTAGAACACAGGGATTCGTGTCGCATAGCTAGGCGCCCGATGCAGGTCACGACTCATAGTCTGGGGCTATGTATTGCCACGAGGTGCGGGTTCGCTACGGCGATTGCGACATGCAACAGGTGGTCTTTAACGCCCATTATTTGGCCTATAGCGACGATGCGGTCATGTGTTGGTTTACCAGTCGTCTCACTGCGCGCATGCACGAGTTCGATTGCATGCTCAAGAGTGTGAATATCGTGTGGCATCGACCACTGCGCTTGGGGGACATCGCCACGCTCGACTGTGTGGTCACGCGCTGGGGTAACTCGTCGTTTGACGTGCTGATTCGTGGTCATGTGGCGGGGGAGCCGTCGTTCGACACCACCATCGTGTACGTCTCGACCACGCCGGGTGCCCCCAAGCCCACCCCAGTGCCCGAGTGGGTGCGTTTGGCACTGCGTGTCGACGAAGAACTCACTCCCGCGTGATCCGATCCGTGCGCTCTACTCTGTATCCATGGCGAAATTCGGTGATGTGGTCGCCGAGTTTTCTGCCCGTGGACTAATTCACGACTCCACCGATCGTCAAGCGCTCACCGAGCGCACCACCAGCGCCCAACTCTCCGCGTATGTCGGTTTTGACCCAACGTCGGATTCGCTTCATGCCGGCAACCTGCTTGGGCAGATCTCACTCCGCCGATTGCAGATGCTCGGTCATCGCCCCATCGTGCTGGCGGGCGGCGCTACGGGCATGGTGGGGGATCCGTCAGGACGCAGCGAAGAACGCAACTTGCTCGACGCCGACACGTTGGCGGCGAATGTAAGCAACATCAAAACACAACTCGAACGCTTGCTTGATTTTGGCACTGGCGCCAATCAAGCATTGCTCGTCGACAACGCCGACTGGACTCGCGATGTGCCAGTGCTCGATTTTTTGCGTGACGTTGGCAAGCACATCACGGTCAATCAGATGATGGCCAAAGACAGCGTAAAGTCGCGGCTGAGCGACGAAAACGGCTTGTCGTACACCGAGTTCAGTTACATGTTGTTGCAAGCCAACGACTTCCGCCATCTTTGCCAAACGCATGACTGCGAAATGCAGATGGGCGGCAGCGATCAGTGGGGCAACATCACCGCCGGCATCGATTTGATTCGCAAACGTCTCGGGCGCAGCGCCTACGGCTTGACGTGGCCGCTATTGACCAAGAGTGACGGCACGAAGTTCGGCAAAACTGCTGACGGGGCAGTGTGGCTGGATGCCAAAAAGACGTCTCCGTATCAATTCCGCCAGTTCTGGGTGCAGATCGCCGACGCCGACATCGAGCGGTACTTGCCGCAATTTTCCCTGCGGCCACTCGAGGAGGTGGCAGCACTCTTGGCCGAGCAACGCACCAACCCGGCCGCCCGCCCCGCCCAACGGGCGCTGGCGCATGAGTTGACGTGTCTCGTGCACGGCGAGTCAGCCGCCCAGGCTGCCCAAGACGCTGCGACCATTTTGTTTGGTGGCGACCCGATGACGGCATCAACCGATGCGATGTCATGTATTGCAGCCGAAGTCCCGACTACGCAAATGGGCACGGCTGTGTTGGCAGATGTGGCAGGAGTACTTGCCGCGTTGCCCGGAATCGCTGCCAGCAAGAGCGAAGCCCGGCGGCTCCTTGCGCAAAAAAGCGTGCGAGCCAACGGTGAAATACTCACAGAAACCACGGATTTAGGGGCTATTTCGCTCCTACACGGCCGCTGGCTGCTGGTGCGCAAAGGCAAGACCACCTACCACCTGGTGGACTTCGGCCGCTAACAGCAATCTTGGGGTGCAGGTTGGGGGTGCCCCACCCATCCGCTAGGGTGACGAGTCCGCTGTTCAGGCCCCGACTATGTCGAGGCCGAAAGTGGAAAAGGCCGGAGACCTCTGCGCAAGCATGTGTCGGCCTGGAGGCTCCTTGAAAACGGAAGAGAAGACTGAACGCCAGTGCGGGCAGTAACGGCGACCTCGTGTCGACGGATACTGTCTGTCAATTCGTTGATGTCACCTCAGCAGTGACATTGACAAAAGTAATAACCAGATTAGATGAGCATCTAATCGGTCAGGACGTATCGGTGCGGACAGATGCAGATCTGATAAGCCGATACGGGCTTTTCGAAGAATTCAACTCGCCTACAGCGCTTCGCAGATTTATCTGCGTTGTGAGTA
>SYEA01000063.1 GCA_005800965.1 Actinomycetota bacterium
GACGCATTGATATAGCCAAAACTGGTGGCCAAGTTGGGCACACCCGAATACGACATGCCTTTATACGTGCGTGTCGTGGAGAAGTCGACAGGTTCGCCATCCACGCTGACGTCAGCTTCACCGAGGGTTACCAACTGCAAGCCGGTGGCGGTCACGATCACATCGGCAGGCAGGTGCTCACCCGAAGAAAGCAAGATTCCCGTTTCGGTAAAAGTTTCAATCGTGTCGGTCACCACCGAAGCGCGGCCGCTGCGAATGGCAGCAAACAAGTCGGCGTTCGGCACCAAACACAGGCGTTGATCCCAGGGGTTGTACTTGGGGGTGAAGTGTTTGTCGACGGGGTAATTGCCACCAAGTTCCATCCGGACTCCGCCAATGAGCAGGTTCGCAATGTCTTCGGGGTGGCTGCGCGTGCGGTTGTACACCAATTGCTGTCGCCAGGTGTTTTTGGCGCGAGTGATGTTGTATGCCAATTTTGCTGGAAGCACCTTACGCAAAAAGTTGGCGAAGGCATCACGGTCGGGTCGCGACACCATATAGGTGGGTGAGCGTTGCAACATGGTCACATGTGTGGCGCGATCAGCCATTGCTGGCACCAGTGTGACCGCAGTTGCCCCCGAGCCAATTACCACCACGCGCTTGTCGGTGTAGTCAAGATCATCTGGCCATTGCTGGGGGTGAATTATTTGCCCTGTGAATCGATCAAGCCCGCGAAACTCGGGTTGGTAACCCGACTTGTAGGAGTAGTAGCCAGCACACATGAACAAGTAGTTGCACTCGAATACGCCCTGCGAGCCATCACGGCGGGCCGTGTGCACCGTCCATGTGGCGTGCTGGGTCGACCACTCGGCGCGCACCACGCGTTCGCCAAATCGCATGTGGCGCTCGAGATCATGTTCGGCCACCGTTTCGCGCAGATATTCCATGATTGATGGGCCGTCGGCAATCGACTTGTCGGCTTTCCATGGCTTGAACTCAAAGCCCAGCGTGTGCATGTCGCTGTCTGAGCGAACACCGGGATATTTAAACAGGTCCCACGTGCCGCCGATGTTTTCGCGGCCTTCGAGAATCACAAAACTGCGGTCAGGTGACTTGTCTTGCAGGTGCACGCCAGCACCGATGCCTGAAATGCCTGCACCCACCACCACCACATCAAAACGCTCGGGCGTCATAATCTCAGACTAGATGGGTGGGTTGTGTCCCGAGATTGAGATTGCTGCATTGCTCACAGACCCGATCGGGGATGACACCCCAACGAATCATCCAGCCAAACATGATGCAGCCGAGGCACACGGCAAACACCGCTTCTAAGAACGCCGCCGCGGCCAACATGGCGGCCACCACTCGTGATGCTGTCGTGAAATCAAGCAGCCATAACACGCTGGCAGATGCCGAAAACAGCAGACCCACGAACTGGGCAAAACGCTTTGGCGGGCCGGCAACGAATCGATGCTGAATCTGTAGACGCGGTGTAATTATTTTGGTGGACAACAACCCCAGTGGGCTGAGAGCGGGCCCGGTGAGCACTCGTGCCGCGAAGCCGTACATGAGTGGAATCAGAATCCATACAGCAGCAGTAGCAGCAAACGTGGCACTCATAAGCAATGCGCCAAAGGCAACGATGCGTGCCGAGGTTTCGTTTACCGGATGGGGGAATGGAAACGGATTCCGCATGCACTTCACCCTAGGCTCACTTTTGTGGCCGACGTTGCGCGAGATGTGTTGATTATTGCGCTGGCATTCACAACATCAACTGTGGGCTCGCTCGGCGGGCTTGGTGGGGCTATTTTGCTGGTGCCCCTCTTGACATTCGGTGATATGACCATTGCCGAAGCCGCCCCACTTGGTTTGGTAAGCGTGATTGCAGGTTCGGTTGCTGCCGGGCGAACGCAACTGCGTGATGGGGCAGTCAATCATCGCTTTGCGGTAGTTACCGAACTTGGCGCTACGGCCGGGGTGATTGTCGGGGTGGTTTTGGCTGGCTCAATCTCTGATCGAGTGCTCACCTATTTTTTGGCAACGCTTGCCCTGCTGGCGGCTGGCGGCGGCGCCATTCGCAAAGGGGTGCGCTGGAAGCCTGACGCATCCTTGGGTGCCGACTCGATAGGTGAGCATCACGGGTCGCTTTCAGGTGTGTATCGACTCAACGACCAACCCGTGCCGTATCAACCAACACGCATGGGGCTCGGCGTGAGTCTCATGACTATTGCGGGTGTCGTAACTGGTTTGGCGGGTGTCGGCGGTGGGTTCCTCAAGACTCCGCTGTCGAGCGAAGTCATGCGCTTGCCGGCCAAAGTCGCAGCTGCAACCAGCACGTTCACCATCGGGCTCACCGCATCGACCGCTTTGCTACTCATGGCAATAGATGGGCGAGTAGTGGTGTCTGACAGTGCGCTGGTGGTCATCGGTTCGCTCGTGGGCGGCACGTTGGGTTCGCGATTGCAGCGATATCTGTCGCCACCCGTGGTGCGACGAGCCACTGCGTTAGTGCTGACCGTCATCGCAGTTGTGCTCGTGGTGCGGGCATGACTTCGCTGAGCAGTTTTCTGGCAAAGTGGACCACCACCGTGATTGTGCTGGCAGCGCTGGCGGCGTCAGCTGGGTTGATTGTGCACGGTGACATTGCACACACGCTCAACACTGCAGCGTTGGTGTCGCTCGGCGCGCTTCCCATGTTGCGCGTTATTGCTTTGGCGGTGAGTTGGGCTCGCGCTGGCGACCGCCGTTACTCCGCAGCAGCAGTCATGCTCATGTCGTTGATGGCAGTTGGTGTCTTGTTGGTGGCTGTATGGCGATGATGTTGAAGCAGTACCACCTCTCGGCTTAAATGACGTTTCCGCTATCGTCGGTGGCTATGGCGCCTAGAAAATTCATCAATCTGCGTGACTAAACACATTCTCGTCATCTCGGGCAGTCTGCGCAAAGCGTCGTTCACCACGGCCCTATGTCGGGCGGTCTGCGGGCTGCAGATTGAGGGCACCAAGTTTGTTCTGCGCGACTACGTGCGCACTGTGCCGATGTACGACGGTGATCTTGATACCGACTCTCCACCCATCGAAGTGGCTGATATGCGTCGCGAAATCGTCGAGTCGCATGCCGTGCTCATCGGCACGCCGGTGTACAACTACAACATCCCGGGTGGCATAAAAAATGTCGTCGATTGGGCCTCGCGACCATATGCCAAACATTCGCTCATCGGTCGGCGCGTCGGTGTTTTCGGTTGCTCACCGGGCGATAGCGGTGGAAAACAAGCGGTGGAATACTTGCGACAAATTACACCGCTCCTGGGTGCGACCTTGGTTGGCCCCGAGCTGCTGTTTTCTAAAATCAACACGTTGATTGCCGCTGACGGCACAGTCGACGCCAGTGTCCTGGGGCCGTTGTCGGCGTTGGCCCACGAACTTGCTGAATAACTCAGCCAACCAGCAGGCGCCAGAGCAATTACGACAGTTTGTTGCTGAGCAGGCGCAGAAACTCGCTGCGAGTGGGTTCGTGTTGGAACGCACCGCAAAATGCCGAGGTGGTAGTTACTGAGTTTTGTTTCTCGACACCACGCATCATCATGCACAAGTGTTGGGCCTCGATTACGACTGCAACCCCTAACGGGTTGAGCGCCTCTTGAAACGCATCACGAATCTGAGTGGTTAAACGTTCTTGCACCTGCAAACGACGGGCACAAACGTCGACCACCCGCGCCACTTTTGACAGGCCAGTGATGTAGCCATTCGGAATGTAGGCCACATGAGCCTTGCCGAAAAATGGAATCATGTGATGCTCACAGAGGCTGTACATCTCGACGTCTTTGACGATGACCATTTCTTGCACGCTCTCAGTAAAAATCGCACCGCGAATAATCTCTACCGGATCGTGACCTTGCCCTTGGGTAAGAAACTGCATTGCCTTGGCAACTCGCTCAGGGGTTTTTAGTAACCCCTCGCGGTTGGGGTCTTCGCCGATGAGCCCCAGCACATCTTTGTATGCCTTGGCCAAGTCACGCGTTGTGGCTTCGTCGTAGGTTTCGATCTTTTTATAGGCCATGGGTGTCCTTTATGCGTGGTGCACGATGTCGGCGGGATACTGCACGATGTTGCGCGGTGTTTCACCCAAAATCACGTGCAGATCAAGGTGGAGGGGCACATGTGGTCGCAACATGCCGTGAATCACAACTGCGATGTTTTCGGCGGTGGGGTTGACGTTGGCGAACTGGGCTACATCCAAGTTGAGGTTCTTGTGGTCGAGGTGATCGAGCACATGTTGTTTGATGGTGGCTGACAACACCCCAAGGTCGATGACATAGCCAATTTGTGGATCCACCGCGCCACAGACGCGCACGATGAGTTCGTAGTTGTGGCCGTGGGAATTGGGGTTGTTGCACTTGCCATAAATGCGTGCGTTGTCGGCATCGCTCAGCGCTGGGTTGTGGATGCGGTGAGCGGCGTTGAAATGCTCATGGCGGTAGACCGCAACACGTGGGGCGCTGGAAGCAACCATGTTCATCTTGAAGGCTACGACACCGGTTTAATTAAATGACTAGCTCCACACCACCACCTGGGTGCTCAATAATCCAACGACGCAAGGCGGTGACTGCTGCCGGGGCAGGCATGGCCAACACTCGACCAGCGCGCGCATCATGCCGGCCTTGCGCAATCGCCACGACCACATCGGCAACTTCGTTTGGCAGCAGAGTGGAGGACAGCCCATCGACTGGTTTGATTCCGTCGGGCATCAACGAGCGATGTAGCGGTGTGTCAACCACACCAGGTGCGACGGTGAAGGCTCGCACGCCGTGCGCTTCACCTTCGGCGTTGGCCACCACAGTGAGCAGATGCAAAGCCGACTTCGCCGATGCATAGGCGAAAAACCCAGGGAATGGGTCAAGCTGGGCGAGTGACGACATGTTGACGATTCGCGCATCGCCGTGGCGGCACATCGTTGACCAGAGCGTGTGTATGGCATTCGCTGGCGCCACAACGTTGAGTTCGTGCATGGCCCGAAACTCAGCAGGTGTGGTCTCGCCAATCGACAAAACTTTGGCGCTGCCGGCGTTGTTGACTAAGAGGTCGACGCGACCCAAATCGTCGGCCACCTGGCGGAGCACGGCACTAAAAACCTGAGCATCCGTAACGTCACACGGGTGGGGCAAGAAGCCGTCGCCAAGTGCGCGAGCCAGCGCAGCAAGTTTTTCGGTGTTGCGCGCAATACCCACCACGGTGTGCCCAGCTTTGACGAGTTGTTTTGCGACTGCTGCACCAATGCCCGTCGACGCACCCGTAACGATGGCAATCACACATCCACACTATTCTTTGCGATGAGGAGAAACTCATGGCCCCAAACCCGCAACAACTTGAACGCATGCGTAACAGTAAAGGTTTCATCGCCGCTCTCGACCAAAGTGGTGGCAGCACACCCAAAGCATTAGCGCTCTACGGTGTGAGCGAAGCCGAATACTCGGGTGAAGTGCAAATGTTTGATGCAATGCACGCAATGCGTAGCCGCATGGTGAAGAGCCGGTCGTTTCAGGGTGATCGTGTGCTGGGTGCAATTTTGTTTGAAGGCACGATGGATCGCGACATCGACGGTCTCGGTAGTGCCGAGTTTTTGTGGACCAAAAAGCAGGTCATCCCGTTTTTGAAAGTCGACAAGGGTCTTGCCGACGAACATGACGGTGTGCAAGTGATGAAGCCCATGCCCGAACTTGATGCGCTGTTGCAGCGTGCCGTTAAGAAAGGTATTTTCGGCACCAAAATGCGTTCGGTCATCAAACTGGCGAACAAGGCGGGCATTGATGCCGTGGTGGTCCAACAATTTGCGGTTGCTCGCCAAATCATCAGCCATGGTCTGGTGCCGATCATTGAACCCGAGGTCGATATCAAGAGCCCCGAAAAAGCCCAAGCCGAGGTGCTGCTGCGTGAGGCGTTGCTGGTTGAACTCAATCAGCAGCCAGCCGCACAGCCGGTAATGCTCAAGCTCACCTTGCCCGACACGGCCAACTTTTATGCCGAGTTAGTGCGCCACCCCAGCGTGTTGCGAGTGGTGGCGTTATCTGGTGGCTACTCGCGCGATGAAGCTAACAGGCGGCTGGGGGAGAACCATGGCGTGATCGCCAGTTTCTCACGGGCGTTGAGCGAAGGTTTGCTGGCCCAACAAAGCGAAGCCGAATTTGACGCCTTGATTGGCGCAACAATCCAAGAAATTTACGCCGCGTCCATCACCTGAGCCGCACGTCTCAACCCCTATCCACCTAACTTTCGAAACTGTCTGGTAGGTAATTAGACATGAAACCCACCCAAATCCTGCTGGTTACCACGTTGCTCGCCGCTGCCGGAAGCCTGGCGATGAGCGTGTTCTTGTTTTTTGCCAATGACGGAACTGTCGATGACAAGCTCAACGGTATTTACGTCGGCACCTGGGTGCCGTCGATCCTCGCACTTGGTGCGTTTCTTGTTTCGTCACAGCGCAACAAGAGCTGATATGAGCCAAGGCGCGTTGTTCGGTTTTGGATGCGTGATTTTTTTCATCGTGGGGACGGGCGCATTTTTGTTTGCGATGTCGACCCTGCGTGAAGCAGTGGATCGCGAGCGCACCGAAACGCGCTAAGTCGCGATTCGCAGCGCAATTCAAGTGGAGCGGGTGAC
>SYEA01000064.1 GCA_005800965.1 Actinomycetota bacterium
CAACGACCTCGAGGTCGACACGTTGCGCGCGCTCGAGTCTGCACTCGAAGCGGTCCCTGGTTGTGCAGTTGTCATCAGTCACGACCGCTGGTTCTTGGACCGCATCGCCACACATGTGCTCGCCTTCGAAGGCAACAGCCAAGTACGGTGGTTTGAAGGCAACTTTCAGGACTACGAAGCCTGGCGTCGCAAAGAGCTCGGCGTCGACGCCGAACAGCCCCGTCGCTTGCGCTACAAGCCACTCACCCGCAAATGAGCAATTCACGCGCTGTTCGTGTCATTCGACTCGTGTGCATCGTGTGCTTTGTCGGTGGCATTGCCAGCATGATTGCTGCGTCACTAGCCGACAACAACATTGGTGCCGTGCTCACTGCCGGCAGCATCAGCGCTATCGCAGCAATCGTTCTGCTGGCCGTCAGCACGGTCGCCACTACGCAACGATCAGTTGAGTTCGACGATGCCGATGCCGAAATTCTCGAAACCAACATTCGCCGAATTGTGGACGCAGGTGCCAACGAAACCAATGTGCGTGACTTAGTGCGTCGAGCTGTCGAGCTCGGGCGACGCACGAGACCGTAGCCCTACCTGTGACCAGCCAACCCCCCGAGCAGATTGCTGCGTCGCTGAACGACGCCGACCTTGCTACGCATCTTGCCCGCGCGACGGGCGAGCTACTTGTCCAACTCCGCGAGCAGATGATTCGCGACGACGCATCGCCTTGGTACATGATGGAGGCCGGCGACGCGCTCGCCCACCGCTTCATCGTCGACACCCTGCGTCGCGTGCGCCCCAACGATGCCGTGCTCTCCGAAGAAGGAGCCGACAACGCCCAACGGCTGTCAGCAGATCGCGTATGGATCGTCGACCCGCTCGATGGAACCGCCGAATTTGGCGAAGCCGACCGCGACGACTGGGCCGTGCACATCGCATTGTGGGAACGCAACGCGGGCACACACGGCGAACTCACCGCCGCTGCCGTTGGCTTGCCAAGCCTCGGGCTCACGTTGAGCACGTCGCCGGCGCCAGCACCTCGAGCCCCGCTGACCCGCACCCCACTGATGGTGGTGTCGCGATCGCGCACCCCAGCCGTTGCAGCATCGGTGGCCCAACAGTTGGGTTACGACGGTGTGCGCCTCGGCTCGGCTGGCGCCAAAGCCATGGCTGTGGTGCTCGGGCATGTCGATATTTATTTGCATGCCGGTGGCCAACATCAGTGGGACTCTGCTGCACCCATCGCCGTGGCACGAGCTGCGGGCTTGCACACCAGTCGCATCGACGGCAGCCAGCTGGTGTACAACGAGCGCGACACCTGGCTGCCTGACCTCTTGATTTGTCCGCCGCATCTGGCCGACGACATCCTGCGGGCAGTGCGCAACTTCACAGCCAACTAGCGCGCTTCACTCGCCCCAACAGGCAACGGCCTCGGCAGACTATGAGAGTGGAAAACGCAGTGACCCCCGCCGATCGGGCGTGGGGCGCATTCAGCGACAACCCACCATGGATTCTCGATCGCGACAACGTGCGTTGGCGTGGTCTGGTCGAAGGTTTGCGCGCGCAGGCGCGCACCGAACTGCCGTCACTCATGGCGGCTCCGCGTGTGCCGCCCGTTCGACGACTCATCGTCGTGGTCTACACGCTTGGCAAAGCCCTTGCACCGTGGTGGTGGAAGCGGCGGCGTAAAAAGTATGCCTCTCCCGAGGCGTCGCGCGCCGATCTCTCGCTGCGCATGCGGCACGCCATCGAGCGCCTGGGTTCGACGTACATCAAGTTGGCCCAGATCATCTCCAGCGGCGAAGGTCTCTTCCCCACCGAATTGGTGGAGGAGTTCAAGCGTTGTCGCGACCAAGTGCCAGCCGAGTCGTTTGACGATGTGCGACTCGTCGTAGAGGGCGACCTTGGTGCGCGAATCGAAGACGTGTTCGCGAGTTTTTCGACCACACCCATTGCGGCTGCATCGATTGCTCAAGTGCACGCTGCGGTGTTGCGCACCGGTGAATCAGTCGTCGTAAAAGTGCAGCGACCCCAGGTTGGTGTTCTCGTGCGCAAAGACTTAAAGGTCATGGCCTGGCTGGCACCGTTCCTGGTGGGTCGCATCAAGGTGGCAGCCCTGGCCAACCCGCCAGCACTCGTTGAATTGTTTGCCGAGACCATCGTTGAAGAACTCGACTTTCGTCTCGAGGCATCCAACATGCTCGACATCGCCGGCATCTTGGCCGACTTGAAGCAAGACGGTTATGTGATTCCCCGGCCACATGCAGACTTGGTCACTCGCCGCGTGATTGTGATGGAGCGCCTCGAAGGTTTCAAGTTTGACGATGTCGCTGGGATGAAAGATGCCGGCATCGATACCGAAGCCGTGATTCGCACAGGCATGATCGCCTTCATGGAAGGTGCGCTGCTGTACGGGGTGTTCCACGGCGACTTGCATGGTGGCAACCTCTTCGTGATGCGCGATGGCCGCACGGCACTACTCGACTTCGGTATCGTCGGTCGCCTCACCGGTATTCGTCGCATGGCATTTTTGCGACTGATGCTGAGCGCAACGACCAACGATGTGAAGGGGCAGATTTCTGCGCTCCGGGACCTCGGTGCACTGCCGATGGACACCGACATCGATGCGGTCATCAAAGACTTGCGCCTCGACCAGGCCACCATCGACCCGACAACGTTGTCGGGTGAGCAACTCGTGCAAGAAGTGCAGCGTGTCGTGAAGGCACTGCTCGCTTACGGCGCGCGAATGCCCAAGGAGCTGATGCTGTACGTAAAGAACATGGTGTTCTTGGACGGCGCAATCGCCCGTTTGGCACCTGATTTGGATTTGCTCGGCGAAATCGCCAATATCTCGATGCTGTTTGCCCAGCGCCACGGCCAGCAACTCGGCCGCGAACTGGGTATCGACCCCACCCAGGTGGAAATCAACCTCGACAGTGTCAAAGCCGGGCTGGGTGTCGGTAGCGATGTGAACACCATGACCTATCGCGACCTACAAAAGCGCCGCGAAATCATCCAAAAGCGGATGCGCGACCACGTCGCGCGCTGACCGCACGATTTGTCAGTATTAGCGCGTGCGTCTCGTCATCGCCCGTTGCACGGTCAACTACATCGGGCGGCTCGAGGCATCGTTGCCCGAAGCCACGCGCCTGCTCATGGTCAAAGCCGATGGCTGTGTTGCCATTCATGCCGATGGTGGGGCCTACAAGCCACTCAACTGGATGAACGCACCGAACGAGATTCGTGAATTCCCTGATCGCTGGGAGATCACCAACCCCAAAGACGAGCGGCTCGTCATCAATCTGCTCCAGGTCCTCAGCGACGTGAGCCACGAACTCGGCGACGACCCAGGTTTATCAAAAGACGGTGTCGAAGCGCACCTGCAGGAGCTGTTGGCTGCCGACCCAACGGTGATTGAAGACGGGCTCATCCTCATTGCGCGCGAATACCCAACCGCAATCGGCCCGGTCGACTTGCTGTGTCGCGCCAGCGACGGGACAACGGTGGCGATCGAAATCAAACGGCGTGGCGAAATTGACGGCGTCGAACAACTTGGTCGCTATCTAGAGTATTTGCGTGTCGATACGTCTCTTGGCGTGTTACGGGGGGTGTTCGTGGCTCAGTCGATAAAGCCACAGGCTCGCACGCTGGCCGAAACCCGCGGGCTTACGTGGAAAGAAATCGACTACGACGAACTGCGCGGTCGCCGCGTGGATGAACTGAGGCTGTTTTGACCATGATTCGCGACATGCAGG
>SYEA01000065.1 GCA_005800965.1 Actinomycetota bacterium
GCAGATGGGCGACGTGGGCCCGTGCGGCCCGTGCTCTGAAATTCATATCGACCGTGGAAGCGCCTTTGGCCCCGATGGTGGGCCGCTGCACGACCCAGCGGGTGATCGTTTCCTTGAATTTTGGAATCTGGTGTTCATGCAATACAACCAATCCAAAGACGGCACACGCACTCGCTTGCCACGACCATCGATCGACACGGGCGCTGGTTTTGAGCGCATCCTGACTTTGGTGCAAGGTGTCGACTCGGTGTGGGAGACCGACCTGATGGCACCGCTCGTTGACACGGGTCGGCGCCTCACGGGTGCCGAGTATCGCGTCGGTGACTACGACCACCGACCGAGTTTCAGTTTGCGGGTGCTGGCTGAACACGCACGTTCGTCGATGATGATGATTAACGATGGGGTATTTCCGTCGAATGAAGGCCGCGGCTACGTTCTGCGACGCATCATTCGGCGCGCGGTGCGGCATGCGTATTTGTTGGGATGCGAAAAGCTGGTGATGCCTTCGCTGGTCGAGACCTCACTCGGCATCATGAAAGGCGCGTATCCCGAGTTGGCGACCAACAGCGATTTCATCCTTGGGGTCATCACCCGCGAAGAAGAGAAGTTTCGCTCGACACTACGCAATGGGCTCACCATCCTTGAGGACGAAATTGGCGCCAAGAAAAAATCCATCTCGGGTTCGGCCGCGTTCCAACTGCACGACACCTACGGGTTTCCCCTGGAACTGACCCAAGAAATAGCGGCGGAGCGCGGCGTTGACGTCGATACGGCAGGCTTCGAGCAAGAGATGGGGGAGCAGCGGGAACGCGCCAAGAGCGCTCGCAAGAGCGACACCGCCAACCCACAACGGGTTGCCACCTACAAGGCCTTGGTGGATAACCATGGCGCCACCAAATTCGTTGGCTACGACCACGACACTGCCGACACGAAGGTCATTGAGGTGCTTGGGCCGTTTGATCACGATGACGGCTCGGCGGTGTTCGAGATGTTCCTTGAAGCGTCGCCGTTTTATGCCGAGAGCGGTGGCCAAGTTGGGGACACCGGCACGATTACAGCCGACTCAGCCAGTGCCCAAGTAATCGACACCACGTTCGCTGCCCCCGGGTTGCGACGCCATCTGGTGCGCATCACTCGTGGCCAGTTCGCAGCCGGCACCATCGTGCACGCTGCGATCGATGGTGTTGCCCGAGCGGCGACCCGGCGCAATCACACCGCAACCCATGTGTTGCACTGGGCGTTGCGCAAGGTGCTGGGAGAACACGTGAAGCAAGCCGGCTCGCTCGTGGCGCCTGATCGACTGCGGTTCGACTTCAGCCACTATGAAGCCGTCACGCCTGCCGAGATTCGTCGCATCGAGCAGATGGCAAACTCCGAAGTGATCGCCAATAGCAAGGTCAGTGCCAACGAAATGTCGAAACAGGCGGCAACCGACAAAGGTGCCATCGCATTTTTCGGCGACAAGTACGGCGATGTTGTTCGAGTGCTCGAGGCTGGCAGTTCGCTCGAGTTGTGCGGTGGTACCCATGTTTCGGCAACCGGGGATATTGGGCCGATCAAAATCGTGAGTGAAGGCTCGATTGGTAGCAACCTGCGTCGTGTCGAAGCAGTCACGGGCGAGAACGCCATTCGCTATCTGCTGGATCTCACCGACACGCTGGCCAACGCGGCCGATGTGTTGGGAACCAAACCAGACGATGTGGTGGCCGCGGCACAACGCGCCATCGACAACGCCAAGGCACTCGGCGACGAAATCAAAAAGCTGCGAGCAGCACAAACATTGTCGCGAGCCGGTGACTGTGCTGCGAAAGCGGTGGACGGCGTAGTGGTGGCGCGCGTCGACGGGTTGGCCCCAGCGGATCTGCGCGATTTGGCAATTGCCATTCGGTCGACGCCCAATGTGGTGGCCGTGGTGCTGGGTGGTGTCTCTGACACTGGTGGTGTGGCACTCGTGGCCGCTGTGGCGCCAACGAGCGGGCTGAAGGCTGGCGAACTCATCAAAGATGCAGCCAAGCAAGTTGGCGGGGGTGGCGGCGGCAAGGGCGACATCGCCACTGCTGGTGGCAAGAATGTTGCAGCCATCGACGATGCTCTGGCAACAGCAACGCAGGCCGTTGAAGCGGCCCGGCGCGCGTAGTAATGCGCTGTCTCGGCCTAGACCTTGGCGCAAAGCGAATTGGCGTGGCCTTGTGCGACCCAGATGAACGAGTTGCCACACCGCTGCAGGTGGTGAATCGGGGCAAGACCAAACACGACGATTACGTAGCGATTCGACGTGTGGTGGAAGAGTACGAAGCACAGGCCGTGGTGGTGGGGCTGCCACTCAATATGAGTGGCAAGGCCACAGCTGCTGCACAAAGTGCCATGGCTGAAGCCGAGCAACTTCGTAGTGTGCTCAGTGTGATCAGCGTGCCCGTATATGTACATGATGAGCGCTTGACCACGGTCAGTGCCGATCGGTCATTGATGGAGATGCAAATGAAGGCTGATGCGCGTCGTCGCGTGGTGGACAAAGTGGCTGCAGCGGTGATGCTCCAGGGTTTTATCGACCATCGTCGCAACACATCAGATCGCGCGCAATGAGCGGCACCGACAAACACGTTTCTGAAGAACGTGTTTCTGAGAAGCCCTGGCGCGAAGACCCGTGGGACACCGTGTTGCCGGGTGATCCGGCGGACACTGATGGCATGCTGCCCGATTTGCGCGCGTACTCGCGCCAGATTTTGCTAGGTCTGGCCACGGTGGCGGTGGTGTTCATCGCCTGGGCGGGTTGGCAGGTGCGCGATTTGGCTAGCCAAGTGGAAAGCAACGAACAACAGAGTGCACCAGCTCAAGCCGCATTGGTTGAAGTCTCCGTGGTGTTTCCAGAAGGTTTTACGGTTGCCCAGATTGCCGCCCGGCTCGAGCGTGACGGCCCAGGTTTGAGCGCTGCCGAAGTCGATGCAGCACTGGCAACAAACACACTGGCAGCACCATTTCGCCCTGCCGGCGAGACGTCGTACGAGGGGTTGTTGTTTCCTGCCTTGTATCGCATTGCGGCCTACGAGACCGAGCAAGACGTCATCGAGCGGATGATCGAAGAGATGCGCACACGGGCGATCTCCAACGACATCGAAGCGGGTGCCGAGCGTCTTGGTCGTACTCCGTACGAGATCATCACGATCGCCTCGCTCATTGAAAAAGAGGTCAAGGTGCCCGAAGAGCGGGCCCTGGTGTCACGCGTGATTCACAATCGTCTTGCCAAAGAAATGGAATTGCAGATCGACGCGGCGCTCTACTACGGCGCGGCACCCGATGCAAAGTTTGCCGATCTGAAGGCAGCCGATAGCCCGTTCAACGTGTACTTGCGCAAGGGACTGCCACCAACTCCTATTGCTAGCCCCGGTGAAGCGGCGTTGATTGCTGCTCTCAACCCCGCCGATAATCCTGCTGCTGACGACCCGCTGTGCACGGTGCGTAACCGCCGCGAGAAAACCGAACCGTGTCAACTGCTGTTTTATGTGTTGGCCGATGCGCAGGGCGCTCATGCATTTTCGACTTCGTATCGTCTGCACGAAATCAATGTTGCTGCGGCCAAACAAGCAGGCATCTTGCCATGAGCACCCAGATTGCAGCGGTGATTGGCAGCCCGGTGCGCCACAGCCTGTCGCCCGCAATTCACAACGCGGTGTTTGCCGCCCACGGCGACGACTGGATGTACGCAGCGTTCGAGGTGCAACCCGAACAAGCGACTGCAGCAATCGATGCCATGCGCATCTTGGGGATTGCTGGCTTGTCCATCACGATGCCGCACAAAGAAATGGTGATGGCTGCACTCGATGAAGTGCACCCGGCGGCCAAGTTGGTGGGTGCGGTCAACACGGTGGTGCGCAATGGCAACCTGCTGGTGGGGCACAACACCGATGGCGTCGGTTGTGTTGATGCGCTCAGTGCTGCTGGCGCTGACTTGTCGTCGGTCGCAGTCGTTGGTGCCGGTGCTACGGCGCGGGCAGTCGTCGCAGCTTTGGCAGCGCACGGTGCACGTGTCACGGTCGTAAATCGCTCGCCGGCACGACTGGCAACCGCCGTGGCAGTCGGCAACTCGGCACGCGCTGAATCCACCTTTGCTGGTGTCTTGCTCGACGTTGGCGCTTGTGCCACCATCGTGAACACCACACCCGTTGGCATGGCCGACGTTTCTGGCACCGCACCCGACGCGTTGCCGTTTGACGCGCAGGTTTTGACAAATCGTCACACGGTGCTAGACGCCGTGTATCACCCGCTCAACACGCCACTCGTGCAGGCCGCCCGTGCCCGTGGTGCAAACGTGGTTGACGGGCTCGACATGCTGTGTGCTCAAGCGCGCCGCCAACAGCAACTGTGGTTGGGTCGCTTGCCAGATGTTGCGCTCATGCGTGATGCTGCTCTGGCTGAGCTAGCCAAACGACACAGGTAGAATTTAAAGCGCATGTTGCGCTACTTGACCGCCGGAGAGAGTCACGGTCAAGCGCTCGTAGTAATCGTCGAAGGTTTGCCTTCTAATCTGCCGGTTGTCGTTGCCGATATTGCCGACGAGCTGGCTCGTCGCCGACTCGGCTTCGGCCGCGGGCCACGCCAAAAGTTTGAACAAGACGAAATCGAACTCATCGGCGGAATTCGCCATGGACGCACCCTCGGCTCACCCGTGGCGGTGCTCATCAAAAACACCGAATGGTTTCGCAGTGATGTTTGGCACGAAGAGATGTCGCCACATCCGGGTGCAACCAAAAAGCCGCTGACACAACCGCGCCCTGGGCACGCCGATCTGGTCGGGATGCAGAAGTACGACTTTGTCGACGCTCGCGACGTGTTGGAGCGTGCCAGTGCGCGCGAAACCAGTGCGCGTGTGGTGGCCGGTGCGCTCGCCAAACTGCTGCTCAAACAGATTGGTGTCGACATCGTGTCGCACGTGGTTGGCCTCGGCGCTGCGACGAATAGTTCACCCGATCGACCGGGCCCCAATGACACGCCGCGTATTGACGAGTCGCCCGTGCGATGCTTCAACAAAGCGGCTGAGCAAGACATGATCGCCGAAATCGAAGCAGCAGCCAAAGACGGGGACAGCCTCGGTGGGATTGTTGAAGTGCTCACGTACGGCCTGCCTGTCGGCTTGGGCAGCCATGTGCACTGGGATCGCAAAATTGACGGCATGCTCGCAGCATCGATCATGAGTATTCAGGCGGTCAAGGGCGTAGAAATTGGTGATGGCTTCACGGGTGCAGCCCGCCGCGGTAGCGAGGCCCACGACGCCATTTCCTGGGACGAAGCGAGCGGTACTTATCGCCGCGAAACCTCCAAGGCCGGCGGCACCGAAGGTGGAATGACCACTGGCGAAGTGCTGGTCGTGCGCGCAGCCATGAAGCCGCTCTCAACCCTGAACCGTCCGACACTCAAAACCGTCGACGTGATGTCAAAGCAAGAAACGGTGAGTTTCAAGGAGCGCACCGATGTGACCGCAGTGCCCGCGATGGGAGTCGTTGCCGAGACCATGGTGGCGCTCGTGTTGGCAGCCGAAGCCCAACGCAAGTTTGGCGGCGACTCGGTCGCCGAGTTTGTTCGCAATTCCCGCGCCTTTGCCGAGTCGCTGCGCTAAGCGTCATGTCGCGCACAGTTTCGTCGCGCACAGTTGTGCTGGTCGGAATGATGGGGTCGGGCAAAACCACGGTGGGTCGGCAAGTTGCATCGGCTTTGGCCATGCGTTTTATCGACACGGATGACGCCGTGGTGGCAGTGGCAGGCAAGGCCGTACGCGATATTTTTGCCGAAGATGGCGAAGCAGCATTTCGCGCAGCGGAGTCGCAGGCGCTGGCCACCGCTTTGGCGTCAACCGACGATGTGTTGGTGGCAGCAGCAGGCGGCACGGTGCTGAGCGAGGTCAACAGGCAAGTGATGCAAGACGCAGCCGACATGGTGGTGTGGCTTGACGCCGACCCCACGACGCTGAGCGAGCGCACCAGCCGCGGTGCTCATCGTCCATTGTTGGACGGCGATCCGGCCAGTCGGTTGGCTGTGCTTGATACCGAGCGGCGCGTGTTGTATGCAAGCGTGGCAGATGTGTGCATCAATACCGCGGGCAAGTCGATTCAGGAAGTCGTGCAGCTCGTGATGAATGCGGTGACTGCGGAGCACGCATCATGACCCGAAAAGTGCGTGTGGCCCTTGGCGAGCGGTCGTATGACGTAATCGTCGGGCGAGGAGCCGTGTCTGAATTGGCCACGCTGATTCCGACCGACGTTCGCCGGGTGGCAATCGTGACGCAGGCCCATCTGCCGTTTGATGTGGCACCGCATCTTCCTGCTGCGGTGGCCGTATCACGGCACGTGGTGGGTGACGGTGAGGCGCACAAAACTTTGGCCACCATCGAACGGTTGACCGAAGAGTTTGCCGCCGCTGGGCTCACCCGCAACGACTTGGTCGTCGGTGTGGGCGGGGGAATGGTCACCGACATCGCTGGCTTCGCCGCCGCATCGTGGCACCGTGGCATTCGGGTGGTGCACGTATCCACCACATTGGTGGGCATGATCGACGCTGCCATCGGTGGCAAGACCGGGGTCAATCTTGCTGCCGGTAAAAACTTGGTCGGCGCTTTCTGGCAACCAACCGGCGTGGTGTGCGACACCGCCATGCTCGACACACTGCCCGCACGCGAGCAGCGTTGTGGCAGCGGAGAGATGGCGAAGTACCACTTCTTGACTGGTGACGATTTGTTGTCACTCGACTTGGATGCGCGAATCGCACGTTGTGTGCAGATTAAGGCCGACATCGTCGGGCAAGACGAGCGCGAATCGGGTCGTCGAGCGGTACTCAACTACGGCCACACTTTCGGACACGCCCTCGAAGTGGAAAGCAATTTTGCCCTGGCCCACGGCGAGTCGGTGGCCATCGGCATGATGTTTGCCGCCCATGTTGCTCATGCCCTGGGTCGAATCGATGCTGGTCGTGTGGACGAGCATCGACAGGTGATTGTTGAGCACTACGGGTTGTCGGTGGCGGTGCCACCAGGTGTGCAACGCACTCGGTTGGTGGCGCTAATGAAGCACGATAAAAAAGCCGTGGCGGGGCTGACATTCGTGTTGGATGGCCCCAACGGCATCGAGACGGTAAGCGGTGTTGACGAAGCAGTGCTGCATACGGCATTCGACGCGCTTTCTGTACCCTAAATTGCATGCCCACGAGCAAAGGTCGCCTGCTGTTGTTGCATGGGCCGAATCTCCAGCTGCTGGGAAGCCGCGAGCCGAGCATCTATGGCACTGCAACCTTGGCCGATCATGTGCAGCGCGCAACGGCGACTGCCCAGCGACTCGGGTACGAAGTCGACAGCGAACAAAGCGATGATTTGGCCACCCTGATTGGCATCGTGCAGACCGCGGGCACCAAGTACGCGGGCATCGTGCTCAACGCTGCTGCTTTCACCCATTTTGCGTGGAGCCTGCACGACGCACTGAAAAGCGTCGGCTTGCCCGTCGTTGAGGTGCACCTGTCCAACCCTGCAGCGCGCGAGCCGTGGCGTCACGAAAGTGTGATTGCACCGGTGGCCATCGGAACCGTCGCCGGCTTCGGCGGCGAATCGTACGTACTCGGAATCGAAGCCCTCACTCGACACCTGGAGAAACAATGACCGCCATATCAACCGAGGTTCAATCGTCTGCACTGCCACCTTTGACGGTCGCGGGCCGCGATCGCTTGGTGCGCGAAGAGTTGGCCAAGCGCGGTGAGGCCGAAGCACTGATGGTGTTCGACTTGAACAACATTCGCTGGCTTACCGGGTTTACCGGCTCGGCCGGCACGCTCATCATTCGCCACGACGAAATGGTGTTCGTCACCGACGGCCGATACGGCGAACAGGCACGTCATCAAATTGAGACTTCTGGTGC
Source organism: Actinomycetota bacterium (assembly GCA_005800965.1). Lineage (GTDB taxonomy): Bacteria > Actinomycetota > Acidimicrobiia > Acidimicrobiales > Ilumatobacteraceae > F1-60-MAGs027. The sequence continues at coordinate 7,893 of SYEA01000065.1, forward strand.
TGCTGCGCGAGTAGTGGTGGGCACCAGTGCTGTTGCACTGCGCGAAGGGCTCGAGCAGTCGCTGCATGCGGCTCGTGGCGTGGCCATTGACCCGACCGAGATAACCCACGCTCAGTTCGAAAACGTGCGCACGCAAACCACGGCACCGTTGGTTTCAGTCACGGGCGTGGTGCAACATCTGCGGCGTCGCAAATCGCCAGCCGAAATTGCGCGCATGAAGCGTGCATCAGAATGCACTGACGCCGCACTCGCTGAGTGTCTGCCGATGATGTCGACTCGGGTCACCGAGCGTGATGTGCGTGATGAACTTGAATACCGCATGCGCCGCCATGGTGCTGATGGCCCGAGTTACGACACCATCGTGGCCACGGGGCCCAACGGCGCGCGGCCGCATCATCGTCCGACCTCGACCATGATCGAAGATGGCCATCTCGTGGTCATCGACGTGGGGGCACTCGTCGACGGCTACCACTCCGACATGACCCGTACTTATCTGATCGGCGAGGTGAGCCCGCTCTTGCGCACGATGCACGATGTGGTGCGCGAGTCGCAACTGGCCGGTTTGGCCGCCGTTCGCGCCGGGGTGAGCGCTGGTGACGTCGACAAGGTGTGTCGCGACATCATCGCGGCAGCAGGTTTCGGCAGCGAATTCATCCACTCCACCGGCCACGGCGTTGGTTTACAGATTCACGAACAACCATGGGTGCGCACGGCGATGCCCGAGCCGCTGCAGGCAGGTGAAGTAGTCACCGTTGAACCTGGGGTCTATCGTGAAGGGCTCGGCGGTGTACGGATTGAAGACCTCGTGGTCGTCACGGATACAGGCTGCGACATACTCACCGAATCACCAAAGGACATCTCGTGCCTGCAATTAGCACCAACGAACTAAAAAACGGCCTCACGCTCGAACTCGACAAGGGTTTGTTCAGTGTGGTGGATTTTCAACACGTGAAACCCGGCAAGGGTGGCGCATTCGTGCGCACCAAGTTGCGCAACGTGCGCACTGGGGCCGTGATCGAGCGCACCTTCAACGCCGGAGTGCGAGTCGAGCAAGCGATCATTGACCGTCGTGACATGCAGTTTTTGTACAAAGAGGGCGATGCGTTCGTGTTCATGGACACCGACACCTATGAACAAATCACGGTCCAACCCGTCACGCTTGGTGACGCCGCCGACTATTTGGTCGAGTCGGCCACCGCGCAGATTGCTTTGTTCGGCACCGAAATCGTGCAAGTAGAAATCCCTGCTTCGGTGGAGCTGACCATTGCTCAGACCGAACCCGGCATTCAAGGCGATCGCGTGTCGGGCGCGCGTAAGCCGGCCACGCTCGAGACCGGCAAGGTCATCCAGGTGCCGTTGTTCATCAACATTGGTGATCGTGTAAAGGTAGACACCCGTTCGGGCGACTACGTCACCCGAGTCTGAACGTAGTCGTCTCCCACATGTCCGAAGTTTCGCTGCCGCCATCCGATGACTCGGATTGGAACCGCGAGTTCGATCCACGCTCAGACGCTCGCGAGCGAGCACTCAACATTTTGTTTGAAGCCGACTTGCGGGCGGTTGCCCCGAGCGAAGTGGTCGAGCGCATGCAGGTAGCCATCGACGACTTGACGAGCATCTTGGTGGTCGGGGTGGCCGAGCACCGCACGCGGATTGACGAGTTGATTGTCGCCCACAGTCACGCCTGGTCGATTGATCGCATGGCTACAACCGACCGCAATGTTTTGCGGATGTCGACGTTTGAATTGCTCGGCCGCAGCGAAGTACCCACTGCGGTCGTTATCAACGAAGCAGTGGAGCTTGCCAAGCGTTATGGCACCGACGACTCGGGCCGCTTCGTCAACGGCATGCTGTCGGCCATTGCCCGCACCACCCGCGAAGGTGGCGCGCCAACACCACCGCCCGCCGCCGACTAGAACAACTGCATGGCCGGCGACCTACGCACGGCATTCGACCAGGTGCGTCGCAGGCTGCAGTCATTGACTGTGTCATTGACCGTATGGCACGCCATTGCAGTGTGCAGCACGGTGCTCTACACGCTGTGGTTGGCGGTGCGCACCACGCGCAACCATTTTGGGCTGGGCACATCGGCCTACGACTTCGGGTTGTTCGACCAGGGTGTCTGGTTGGTTGCACAGGGCAAAGCCCCATTCGTCACATTGATGGGGCGCAACTTGTTTGGCGACCATACGTCATTTATTTTGTTGCCGCTGGTACCGCTGTTTTGGGTCATTGGCTCCACCGGTTTGTTGTTCGTCGTGCAGGCGGTGGTACTCGGTATCGGTGCACTGCCCATCTGGAAGGTCACGCGTGCGCTGCTTGATTCGTTGCCGATGGCGTGTGCGGCGGTGGTGGTGTATCTGGCCCACCCGGCCCTCACCTATACGGGGCTAGAGAATTTTCATCCCGATGCTGCACTGGCGCCGTTGATTGCCTGGGCGCTGTATGCAGCGGTGTGTTATCGCTGGGGGCAATACGTCGCTGCGGTGGTGCTCATCTTGCTCGTCAAAGAAGACACGGCGTTGTTTGTGGTGGCGCTCGGGGCGTGGGTGGCATTGCGACGTGATCGGCGCATCGGTCTGCTCACCGTGTTCGGGGCAATGTGGATTGCTTTCATCATGTTGTTCGTCGTGTCACGCGGCATTGTCGGGGTGCCATTTCGCAACGCCTGGCGGCTGCCGTTCGGGGGTTTTGGTGGTGTGCTACGTACGGCACTGTTGCGGCCCGACAAATTGGTCGCGCATCTGGTGTCGGGCGAGCGACCGCTGTATCTCCTGCACTTGTTGGCTCCCGTCGGGTTCATTGCTCTGTTGCGCCCCGAGATTGCGCTGCTCGGAACGCTGCCGTTGCTGGCCAACTTGGTCAGCACGTTTTGGTATCAAAGCCAGATCGAGTATCACTACGCGGTGCAGTTCGTGCCGATTCTTGTCGTCGGGTCGATGTATGCCATTTCGCGAATGGCCGAACATTGGCGCACGTGGCTGATGTCGGCGATGGTGGTGGCGAGTCTCTCGTGCGCCTACCTATGGTCGCCGCTGCCACTCATGCGCACCGAAGTGGCCACTTGGTCACCAGCGCACCCCTCGGTTGCAGCCGCCCACGCGGCAATCAACCAAGTGCCCGACGATGCAGTGGTGGCGGCGTTTCATACCTTGACTGCCCATATGGCGCGGCGCGAGCGCATCTATGTGTTTCCGACCCCGTTTCGTCGGGTGTTGTACGGCCCAGATGTGTTTGCCAAGGGTGATCGACTGCCATTTGCCGATGAGGTGTCGCACGTGGTGCTGCCCCGGGTGTTGGCTGGTGAGGTCGAGGTGGATTGGGAGCGCGAACGACAATTCTTCGTCGTGGTCTACGGCAATGACTGGTGGACGGTGTACGAGCGGATACGATGAGGCGACCGTCAAACGAGTCCCGAGAGGCTCGAACGGCTAGGAGACCAACGTGAGCAACATGGTGATGTCGGTTGACGACGTCAGACGCGCAGTTACCCGCATCGCTCACGAAATTCTGGAACGCCAGCAAGGTTCGGCGTCATTGGCACTCGTTGGCCTGCAGCGCGGTGGCGCATGGTTGGCCGATGCGATTGCTGCTGCGGTGCATGCGATCGAGCCCCATGCAACCGTGCCCGTGGGATACATCGACGTGAGCATGCACCGCGACGACATTGGGTTGCGGCCAGTGGTGCCCGGTGCGATTAGTCGCATCGACTTCGCAGTCGATGGCACCACGGTGGTGCTCGTCGACGATGTGCTGTTCACCGGTCGCACCGTTCGCGCAGCGATGGAAGGCATCAATACCTACGGCCGCCCGCGCGCCGTGCAACTGGCGGTGCTAGTCGACCGTGGCCACCGCGAGCTGCCGATTCGCCCCGACTATGTGGGCAAGAATCTGCCCACGCATGTTGACGACGATGTGCGCGCCACGCAAGACGGTGTCATCATCACCAGTCGAGTCTCGTCATGAAGCATCTGCGCAGCATCGATGAACTCGGCCATGATGGCGTGGTGCGGTTGCTCGAACTCACTCGCCACATGGTGGAAATCAACGCCAGACCGGTGCCCAAGGTGCCGGCCTTGCGCGGCAAGACCGTGGTGAGTTTGTTCTTCGAAGACTCCACCCGCACACGACTGTCGTTCGAAACTGCCGCCAAGCGGTTGTCCGCTGACACGATGACGTTCAGTGTGTCGACGTCGAGCGTGAACAAAGGTGAAAGTTTGCGCGACACCATCGAGACCATTTCTGACATGGGGGTCGATGCGTTTGTCGTGCGCCATAAATCCACCGGCACGCCATGGCAGATCAGCGATTGGACCAACGCTTCGGTGGTCAATGCCGGCGATGGTTGGCATCAGCATCCCACGCAGGCGTTGGTCGACTGTTTCACGGTGCGACAAGCACTAGGGGTCGAGCGTTTTGACGGTCTCACACTCACGATTGTGGGGGACATCAAACACAGCCGCGTGGCACGCAGCAACATCAGTGCGTTCAGCATGCTCGGGGCCAACGTGGTGTTGGTGGCGCCACCCACCTTGCTGCCCCCCGATGTGGCCCACTGGCCGGTGACCGTGTCGCATCGGCTTGACGATGTGCTGGCGCGCACCGACATCTTGTACATGTTGCGTCTACAAAGCGAGCGGATGTCGCAGGGCCATGTGCCCAACCTGCGTGAGTATGGCGAAACTTTCGGGCTCGATGCTGCGCGGGCCGCCAAGTTGCCCAGCACGGCCGTGATCATGCACCCTGGCCCCATGAACAGGGGTGTCGAGATGCTCGTTGACCCATCGGCGTTGCCCAATTCGCTGATTCATCAACAAGTGGCCAACGGTGTGGCCGTGCGTATGGCGGTGTTGTTTGATCTGCTGGCTGGCGAATCGTCAACTGCACATCTGGCGACGGTGGCATCATGACCGGCGCCGAGCGAATCGTGTTGAAGGGTGGGCGAGTGGTGGATTCACGCGGCGAGCGTGTCGTTGACGTCGCTGTGCAGCGCGGTGTGGTGGTCGAAGTGGGCGAGCAGTTGAGCGGTGGCCGCACGATTGACGCGTCGGGGTGTGTGGTGGCCCCAGGGTTTGTTGACCTGCATGCCCACTTGCGCGAGCCTGGCAAAGAAGAAGCCGAGACGATCGAAACCGGCAGCCGAGCGGGTGCCAAGGGTGGTTACACAGCCCTCGTGGCGATGCCCAACACGGACCCGCCGCAAGACAGCGTGGCCGTCATCGACTTCGTGCGTGAACAAGGCAAGCGGGCGGGGTTGGTCGAGGTGGTGCCGAGCGGATGCATCACCTTGGGCCGCCAGGGCGAGGCGCTGGCCCCGATGGCCGAGCTGGCTGCGGCCGGCGTGCGCATCTTCACTGACGACGGCAACGGTGTACAAGACGAACTGCTCATGCGCCGAGCCATGGAATACGCCAAAGGTCTCGGCGTCACGCTGGCCCAGCATTGTGAGGTTGCCACGCTCACCAAAGGTGCGGTGATGAACGAGTGTCAGTGTTGCACGTCGCTGGGTCTGCCAGGTTGGCCGTCGATCGCCGAAGAGCTCATGGTGTTTCGCGACATCGAACTGGCTCGTTTGACCGGGGCACGCGTGCACTTTCTACATCTGTCAACTGCCCGCAGTGTGGAGTTGGTGCGAGCCGCCAAGCGTGACGGCTTGCCGATAACTGCCGAGGTAACGCCACACCACTTGTCGTTAGATGAAACCCGACTCACCACTTTCGACACAGTGTTCAAAGTGAACCCACCGCTGCGTTCACTGGCCGACATTGCTGCGCTACGAGCCGGCGTCGTCGATGGCACGATCGATGCGTTGGCCACCGATCATGCCCCACATCCGCGCCGCGACAAAGAGCTCACGCTCGACCAGGCGCCACCCGGCATGCTCGGCCTGGAGACCGCGCTGGGTGTGGCGCTCGGGGTGCTCGACGTGAGCCTCACTCAGCTGGTGCGCATCATGTCGATTCATCCCGCCCAAATCGCAGGCATCGCTGATCGTCATGGTCGTGACATCGAGCCAGGTGCGCCGGCAAATCTCGTGGTGTTCGACCCAAATGCCACGTGGCAGGTGGAGCCCGAGACGCTGGCGAGCAAGAGTCGCAACACTCCGTATGTTGGGATGACCTTGCGCGGCAAAGTGCGACACACGATGTTCAACGGTGACATCACTGTGTTGCATGGTGAAGCGCAACGATGAACGCGCTCCTCGTGCTGGCTGATGGCAGCGTCTTTGAAGGTGAAGCCATCGGTGCTGAAGTTCCGGTGTCAGCGGGTGAGGTGGTGTTTCACACCGGGCTCAGCGGTTATCAAGAAGTGCTCACCGACCCGAGCTATGCCGGTCAGGTCATCACCTTCACCACACCGCACATTGGCAATTACGGGGTGACGCAATCCGACAACGAATCAGCAAGGGTGTTTGCCCGCGGTGTAATCATGCGCGAAATCGCCAGGCGGCGCAGCAACTGGCGCAGTCAAGAACCCCTCGACGTGTTTTTGCGGGCCCGCGGAGTGGGTGGCATCACCGGCATCGACACTCGCCGCTTAACACGGCTACTGCGCGACACGGGTTCGTTGCTCGGCGCGTTCGGCACAGCTGACTTGGCCACACTGCAGGCGGCTGTGGCTAGCGAACAAGGCACGACCGGTCGCAACTTGGTCGCAGAGGTCAGCACGCAGTTGCCGTACGACGTGGTCAACACGATTCATGCAGACAAATTGACGTCTACGACCAAGCCGTTTTCGGTGGTGGCGTACGACTTCGGCATGAAGCAAACAATCTTGCGATGTTTGAGTGAGATCGCCGACGTGCATGTGGTGCCGGCCCACACGCCAGCCAGTGAGGTCATCGCCCGGCGACCCGACGGCGTGTTTTTGTCGAATGGCCCGGGCGACCCCGAGATGGTGCTCGATGCACCTGCCAACATTCGCAAACTCATCGCCGCCGATAGTCCCGTGTTTGGAATTTGTCTCGGACACCAGTTGTTGGGTTTGGCCTTGGGTGGGCGCACCTTCAAGTTGCCGTTCGGTCACCATGGCGCCAATCATCCGGTGCGCGACACGACCACGGGACGAGTCGAAATCACCAGTCAGAATCACAACTTTTGCGTCGACCCCGACTCGCTGGCAGGCAAGGTGGATGTCACACATGTGAACCTGAATGACAACACCAATGAAGGCATGGTGGTGCGTGGGGCACGAGCATTCAGCGTGCAGTATCACCCCGAGGCAGGCCCCGGGCCGCACGACTCGCGTTACTTGTTTGAGCGTTTCGCAGCGATGATGCGCAGTGGGGGCAACTAGTGCCGCGTCGCAATGATTTGCACAGCATCCTGGTCATTGGTTCGGGGCCGATTGTGATTGGCCAGGCCTGTGAGTTCGACTACTCAGGCACGCAAGCATGTCGCGTGTTGCGCGCCGAGGGCTACCGCGTGATTCTGGCGAACTACAACCCGGCCACCATCATGACCGACCCTGACTTTGCGGATCGCACCTACATCGAGCCACTTACCGTTGAGGTGCTGGCTGCGATCATCGAGCGCGAGCGCCCCGATGCAGTATTGCCCACTTTGGGCGGCCAAACGGCGCTCAATTTGGCGATGGCATTGTTCGAGCGTGGTTTGGCGGGTGTGCCTGGCACACCAGAGTTGATCGGTGCCAACGCCGAAGCAATTTCCACCGCCGAGGATCGCGAAAAATTCAAACGCGCGATGATCGAGATTGGGCTCAAGGTTCCGCAGAGCGGTATCGCCCACACGTTGGCCGAGGCGCAAGAGGTGCTGGCCAATATTTCGTTGCCCGTCATCATTCGCCCGGCGTACATCTTGGGTGGGCGCGGCACGGGAATCGCCAACACCACAGACGAGTTCACCCAGATCGTGACTGCTGGTTTGGCTGCCAGCCCCATCGGCGAAGTCTTGATCGAAACGTCGATCAAGGGCTGGAAGGAATACGAATTGGAAGTCATGCGTGACAGCGCCGACAACTGCGTGATCATCTGTTCGATTGAAAACATCGACGCGATGGGGGTGCACACTGGTGACTCGATCACTGTCGCGCCGGCAATGACGTTGTCTGACGTGGAGTACCAAGAGATGCGCAACTCGGCCTTTGCCTGCATTCGACGCGTCGGGGTCGAGACCGGTGGTTCGAACGTGCAGTTTGCAGTGAATCCGACCACGGGTGAACAAGTCGTCATCGAGATGAACC
>SYEA01000066.1 GCA_005800965.1 Actinomycetota bacterium
CCAATTACCGAAAAGAGTTGCACTCCAGCCACAGTGTGGTCGCCCGGGTATCCCTTGCCTAGGTCGTGGAATAACGCCGCAAGTACCAGCAAGTCCGGACGCGACACTCGATCACTGAGCACCGCCGCGTTTGCCGCTGCCTGCCACAGGTGACGATCAACCGTAAAACGATGAAAGGCATTGCGTTGCGGACGGCAACGCACTGCACTCCACTCAGGAATCACTCGACTGACCAAATCACGTTGTTCGAGTGCTTCCCACACAGGAATCGCACGTTCACCTTCCAACAACAATGCAACGAGGTCGTCACTGGCCCCTGCCGGCCACGGTGATGGCCAAGTGCGCGCAAAGCGACCCAGGCGATCTAGCGAATCACGATCGATTCGACAACTTGATCGCGCCGCGGCGGTCGCCACACGCAACACCAATGTGGGGTCACTGGCTGGGTCGGCATCATCATCTAAATGCACCTCGCCATTGATCAGCGCCACACCCGGAGCAAGGGGCTGTTTGCGCGAGGCTCGGTTGGGTGGCGGGTCGAGACGTGCCCATGTTTCTTCTGAAATCCACATCACCTGCCGACCAACTGCGGCGAGTGCGGCCATCAGCGCATCGTCATTGGCAAAACCTGCCGCTTCAGCGACTGCGCCTTGATCTTGGAGGTGCAGCACATCGCCTGGACGTCCGGTGGTGTGGTGCAACGCCGTACGAATACGCAGCAGCGTCTCGTTGCATTCCGAAAGGGCACGCAGGTCTGCGTTGTCAACACCGAAACCCACGGCATTGGCCCACCACACAGCATGAATGTCACGCAGACCACCCAGCCCATCTTTCAGGTCGGGCTCAAGCAAATACGCGACCTCGCCAGCAACTCGGTGTCGCTCGGTAACTCTGGTGTGTAATTCGGTCAACCACTTTCGGCCTTGCTTGCGAATGCGCGCGCGGCACTGATCAATGACTCTTTGACCGAACTCAGCGTCGCCGGCCACGACACGGGCGGTGACCAGGGCAGTCGCGGTATCAAGATCTGAGCGAATCATCGCAAACGTTTCTTTGGGCGTGCGCACAGCGTGACCAACTTTGCGACCTGCGTCCCACAGCGGATACCACAACGATTGGGCAAACGCGCCATCAAGTGTTTTTCGCTCGTGAACGAGCAACACATCAAGATCACTGAATGGCGCTAACTCACTCCGGCCATATCCACCAACAGCCAACAGTGCCAAACTTCCACGCGGCTGATGCTTGGCAATTGCTGCTGCGAAGAGCTGCTGCAGGGTTACGTCAGTCTCAGCAGCAAGTTTTTGCCAGGGATGCGCCACACCACTCACCGCAGCATTCGGCATGATCAGCCGATTTCAATGCGCAGGCGCTTGTTGCCTTTGCCTTTGCTCTCTGTCTTCACCACCCGAAAGGTACCAACCTCTTTGGTCGAGCGCACATGGGTGCCCCCATCGGCTTGTTTATCTAGCCCCACGATGTCGACCACGCGAATCTCGGAGACAGTTTCAGGAATCAGCGATACTTTTGTGCGAATCAATTCGGCATCCTGAACTGCTGTCGACCGCGGTAAGAACGACACCGCAATCGGATAATCACGCTCAATTGCGTCATTGACCAATTGCTCAACCCGGCCCACGAAACCCTCTGGCAACGGATCAAACTCAAAATCCATGCGGGCCGAAAGTGGCTCCATGTTGCCGCCGGTCACGGGCACCCGCCACTCATTCCAGATCACCCCACACAAAATGTGCAGCGCGGTATGCGTACGCATCAGTTGGTGGCGACGCTCCCATGCAATTTCACCGAGCAAGCTCGTGCCCACCGCCGGCACATCACCCTCGACGGTGTGCCAGACATGATCGGCTTCTTTACGCACGTCAGTAACAACAAGCCCACCCAACACACCGGTGTCATGCGGTTGGCCACCGCCCGTCGCATAGAACGCTGTGCGATCAAGCGCCACTGCATTGTCACGGCAGGCAACCACCGTGGCTTCAAACGACGCGAGGTACGCGTCGTGAAGATAAATCAGCTCGGTCAGTAGTCGTCCATGCCGTGGTCATGGTCGTGACCACCTTCGGATGATTCCTCAGGCTTGTCTGCGATCACGGCTTCCGTCGTGAGGAAAAGGGCGGCAATTGATGCCGCATTTTGCAGCGCCGAACGAGTCACTTTGGCTGCGTCGATGACACCAATCTTGATGAGGTCTTCATAAACACCGGTCGCTGCGTTGAGGCCTTCGGAACCTTTGAGGCTCTTCACCTTTTCCACCACTACTCCGCCTTCCATGCCAGCGTTCTCAGCAATCTGCTTGAGCGGCGCTTCAAGCGACTTGGCCACCAATCGGGCACCTGTCGCCTCGTCACCGGTCAGGCTTTCCATGGCCTTTAGCACTGCGGCCTGGGCGCGCAGCAGAGCCACGCCACCACCCGGCACTACGCCTTCTTCAATGGCAGCTTTCGTGGTGCTCACTGCATCTTCGATGCGGTGCTTTTTTTCCTTGAGTTCAACTTCGGTTGCAGCACCCACCTTCAACACCGCCACACCGCCCGACAACTTGGCTAGGCGCTCCTGCAGCTTTTCGCGGTCGTAATCGCTATCGGTGTTATCGATTTCATTTTTGATTTGGCTGATGCGGCCGGCAATATCGGCTTCGTCGCCGGCGCCTTCGATGATGGTCGTTTCATCTTTAGTCACGACAACTTTCTTGGCGCGTCCCAACAAATCGAGGGTGACGTTCTCCAACTTCAGGCCAACTTCTTCACTGATGACTTGACCCTTGGTCAAGATCGCCATGTCTTGCAACATCGCTTTGCGACGATCGCCGAAACCTGGGGCCTTGATTGCCACGCTCTTGAATGTGCCGCGAATCTTGTTGACCACCAACGTGGCGAGTGCTTCACCCTCAACGTCTTCGGCGATGATGATGAGCTGTTTGCCCGACTGCATCACTTTTTCGAGCACCGGTAACATGTCGCGAATCGCCGAAATTTTGGTGCTGAGGAACAAAATGTAGGGGTCTTCGACCACTGCTTCCATGCGATCAGTGTCGGTGACGAAATATGGCGATATGTAACCTTTGTCAAAACGCATTCCTTCAACGAGGTCCATTTCGATGCCGAAGGTCTGGCTTTCTTCCACGGTGATCACACCGTCTTTGCCCACCTTGTCGATGGCTTCTGAAATTTTCGCACCAATTTCGGAGTCTGCAGCCGAGATTGCCGCAACCTGGGCGATCTGCGACTTGTTGTCGACTTCCTTGGCCAACGACTTGATGCTGCCGACGGCTGATTCAACCGCTGCTTCGATCCCGCGCTTGAGGCTCATGGGGTTGGCCCCGGCAGCAACGTTGCGCAAACCCTCACGCACCATCGCCCAGGCCAACACTGTGGCGGTCGTGGTGCCGTCACCAGCGACGTCGTCAGTTTTCTTGGCAACTTCTTTGACCAGTTCGGCACCGATGCGCTCATACGGGTCTTCAAGGTCGATTTCTTTGGCGATCGACACACCGTCGTTGGTGATGGTGGGCGCACCCCACTTCTTTTCCAACACGACGTTGCGGCCTTTGGGACCGAGCGTGACGCG
>SYEA01000067.1 GCA_005800965.1 Actinomycetota bacterium
GCATCATGGGCACTGAGTGATGTAGGTGGCGCAACGATGAGCACATCAAAACCTTCGACCAAGGCAGCCACCGTGGCCACCCATTCACGGCTGGCGCGCGGCGGTTGGGCGAGCACGATGCGTTCGATGGCGACACCGGCTTCGATTGCGGCACCAACACCAAGTTGAGGCACACCGATGACCGCCAACCACGAACCGAGGCGCGTCGCCGACGCCGCCAATGCCAACGCCGTACTGAGCGCAGCATCGCCCGTGCACGCCACGGTGCGACCACGCACCAGCCCACCTTCGGCGAACAACGGTGCAAACGACGGCGCGATCGGCAATGGGGCGCGCACCACTGGCGCGCCGAGATGAGAACGAAGGTCAGTAGCCACCCCCACACCATAGCGAACAGGTGTTCGCCCCACTCAGGGCAGTAATTACTGGAGTTTGGCGTTACTTAGGCGAGATGCAACAAGCCGTAGACGATGGACTCTTCGAGGGCTCGCCACGAGGCTTCGATGATGTTTGGCGACACACCGATGGTGGTCCACGTGCGATCGCCATCGGTGGCGTCGATCAACACACGGGTCACGGCACCGGTCGCCGATGACGAATCCAAAATGCGCACTTTGTAGTCAGTGAGGTGCACACGTGACAACTGCGGAAACTTTTTGGCCAAGCACGCTCGCAAGGCGGTGTCAATTGCATTGACCGGGCCGTTGCCTTCGGCGGTGTGCACTTCGCGCTCTTCACCCATCCACACCTTGACGGTGGCTTCGGTGGTGAACGAACCACTCGTTGACTCGTCGGTGATGACACGCATCGACTCCACATTGAAAAACTCTTGTTCCCATCCCGTAGCGCGACGCATCAGCAATTCGAGCGAGGCATCAGCGGCTTCAAAGTGGTAGCCCTCGAACTCCAGCCGCTTCAATTCATCCAAGATGGTGCTGAGCACTGCCCCGTCGGCTTGCAGGCCGAGCTCTTGTGCTTTCATTGCGATGGTGGCACGCCCAGCCATTTCTGACACCAAGAAACGTGTGCCGTTGCCCACCAGTTCAGGCGAAACGTGTTCGTAGGCATCTTTGGCACGCACGATTGCCGATACATGCAGGCCCGCCTTATGGGCGAATGCCGACATGCCCACATACGGCGCCTGCGGGTTGAGCGGGCGATTCAATACTTCGGCCACATGATTGCTCACCGCCGTCAAACGCTCGAGGCGACCCTCGGGCAAGCAGTCAAAGCCCATCTTGAGTTGGAGGTTTGGGATGATCGTGGTGAGGTTGGTGTTGCCGGTGCGCTCGCCCAAACCGTTGAGTGTGCCTTGCACGTGGCGTGCACCTGCTCGCACCGCAGCGAGCGAGTTGGCGACCGCACAGCCCGTGTCGTCGTGACAGTGGATACCGATGATGGCGTCACTGCCAACATGGCGCACGACTTCGGCCACGGTTGCTTCAATTTCGTGGGGCAGCGAGCCGCCGTTGGTATCGCACAACACCAAATGGGTCGCTCCATTCACCACTGCTGCTTCGAGCACGCGCAAGGTGAATTCTTTGTTGTGCTTGAAGCCGTCGAAGAAGTGCTCGAGGTCAACCATCACCATGCGGCCATGGCCGTCGAGAAATTTCACCGAGTCGGCCACCATTGCCACGCCTTCAACGAGCGTGGTTTGCAGGGCCGTTTCGACGTGGTAGTCCCAGCTCTTGGCCACGATGCACACCGCTTGGGTTTCGGCGTTGATCAAGTTGCGCAGCGTGGCGTCGTCATCAACCTTGCCGGCTGGGCGACGCGTGCTGCCAAAGGCCACCAACATCGACGTGGTCAATTGCAGCTCGGTCTTGGCGCGCGCAAAGAACTCTTCGTCTTTGGGGTTGGCACCCGGCCAGCCGCCTTCGATGTAATGCACGCCCAGATGATCGAGTTGTTCAGCGATGCGCAGTTTGTCAACGACACTGGCCGACACGCCTTCAACTTGCATGCCGTCGCGCAAGGTGGTGTCAAACACCTCAACCTGATTGGCAGGAAGCACGAAGCGGGCAGACATGTTGCTAGTTCGCTAACTCACACCAGTGGAGGTACTTCTTTTCTTGGCCGCGTACGGCGCGGGCATAAGTTGCCGCAATGGCTCGCGTCTTTGGCCCCGGGCAAGGAATCTCGCGCTCGTCCACCGAACGCACCGAACCCACTTCGGCGGCGGTGCCACAGGCAAAGATTTCTTCGGCGATATACAAATCACTGCGCGCAATATTGTCGACGCGAATGTCATAGCCCAGATCGCGGGCGATGGTCATCACGCTGTTTTGGGTGATGCCTTCGAGCGCACCAGCCGACAACGGCGGGGTGAGGATGACACCGTTGCGCACCGCAAAGATGTTTTCACCGGTGCACTCGGCAACCAAGCCGTTGGGTGCCAGCATGATTGCTTCGTCATAGCCGGCTTTCAATGCTTCGACTTTGGCGAGTGACGAGTTCACATAGTTGCCAACGGTCTTGGCCGCCGGCGGCATCGTGTTGTGGTCGTGGCGTGTCCATGAAGAAATCTTCATGCGCACACCTTTTTCCACCGCGTCATCACCGAGGTACGCCCCCCATGGCCAGCAGGCGATGGCGACATCCACTTTGCACGGCAAGGTGTTCAAGCCCATCTCGCCGTAGCCGTAATACGCCAACGGTCGCACGTAACACGCCGGCAACCCGGTGGAACGCACCGTGGCCTTGGTGGCTTCGACTAATTCTTCAACCGAGTACGGCATCGGCATGCCCATGATTTTGGCACTGTTGTGCAGACGCACGATGTGATCGGTAAGTCGAAATACGGCTGGGCCTTTGTCGGTTTCATAGGCCCGAATGCCCTCGAACACACCCGTGCCGTAATGCAGCGTGTGCGTGAGCACATGTACCCGGGCGTCAGCCCAATCAACGAGGGCGCCATTCATCCAGATCTTCGGCGTCGTCGTGATCGGCATCGTGACTCCTCTTTATAGGTAAAAAAGACGCTATCTGTTGCCCTGCAACCGACGACAGATTTCATCACCGACTGCAATCGTCGAGCCACTCACGGGTGCGCTACA
>SYEA01000068.1 GCA_005800965.1 Actinomycetota bacterium
ATCGACGCCAACGGCATCGTGCATGTGTCGGCCAAAGATCGGGCGACGAACAAAGAACAGTCGATGACCATCACCGGGCAGTCGTCGTTGTCGAAAGACGACATCAACCAGATGGTGAAGGACGCCGAAGCACACGCCGACGAAGATCGCCAGCGTCGTGCCGATGCCGAAGTCCGCAACAATGCCGACTCGCTCGTGTACCAGACCGAAAAAGTACTGCGTGAGCAGGGTGAAAAAGTCACTGAAGACGAACGCAAGGCCGTCGAGCAACCACTTGCCGACTTGAAAACGGCGTTGGGCAGCAACGATGTTGACACGATCAAGAACGCAACCGAGAAACTCATGACCGCCAGCCAGGCATTCAGCCAAAAGTTGTATGAAGCAGCATCACGCGATGCAAATGCGTCGGGAACTTCGGCTAGCGGTCAGACAGCCGACGGTGCAACGGCAGGCAACGATGGCGACATCGTGGATGCCGAAATCGTCGACGAGAAATAGCCGTCTCGAACAAGAGCAAAACGAGGCCCAACATGTCTGATGACATCACCATCTCCAACCCGAATCCTGCTGACGACGCAAGTCAGCTGATTGGTGAAGAAGTTGCAGATGTCTCGTCGGCCGGCATCAACGAAACACTTGATGTTGCAGATTTGTTGGATGCCGTCGCCAAAGAACGTGATGAGTTCAAGGATCTGGCGTTGCGGTTGCAGGCAGATTTTGAGAACTTTCGCAAACGTGTAGCCACACAACTCGGCGATGATGTTGATCGAGCAACCGGAAAAATTGTGGAGTCAATCCTGCCGGTGCTGGACGCCTGTGAAGCGGCTGCGGCCCACGGCGTGCAGGGCATCGAGTCGGTGTGGTCGGCGCTGCTTGGGTCACTGCAGAAACAAGGCCTTGAAGCGCTTGATTTGGCCGACAAACCATTCGATCCGTCGACTGCCGAGGCCGTAGTGCATGAACCAGGTAGCGAAGACGGCACCGGCCCGGTGGTGAGTGAAGTGTTGCGCACGGGATACCGCTGGAAAGGGCGTGTCGTGCGCGCAGCGATGGTCAAGGTCAAGGGTTGAACGCACAAGCGAGGCGTACATGACTGCACAACGAGAGTGGTTCGAAAAGGATTATTACGCCGTGCTCGGTGTTGCGCAGAATGCCTCTGCCAAAGACATCACGAAGTCGTATCGCAAACTGGCACGACAGTTTCATCCTGATGCCAACCCAAACAATGCTTCTGCTGAGGAACGCTTCAAAGAAATTTCTGCTGCGTATGACGTTCTCGGCGACGAAGATCGTCGGCGCGAATATGACGAAGTGCGTCGCCTCGGGCCTGGCGCGATGGGTGGGTCGGGTAACGGCGCGTTTCGGTTCGATGTGGGTGACATGGCGGGGGCCGGTGGGCTCAATGACTTACTAGGGCAGATGTTCGGCGGTGGCCGGCGCAGCGGTGCCGGAGTCGGGCCGCAGCGCGGATCAGATCTCGAAGCTTCGTTGTCCATCGATTTTGTTGACGCAGCAAAGGGTCTCACGACCAGTTTGCATTTGACCAGCGAAGCGGTGTGCAACACCTGCACGGGTTCGGGTGCGCGCCCCGGCACTTCACCAAAGCGCTGCACGCAATGCGGTGGGCGTGGTGTTGCTGAAACGAACCAAGGCGGGTTCGCGTTTTCGGTGCCATGTTCAGGGTGTGGTGGTCGCGGTGCGATCATCGAACACGCCTGTGGAACTTGTCGGGGCATTGGCGTAGAGATGCGAAATCGTGAGGTCAATGTGCGAGTTCCTGCCGGCATCGACGACGGCACACGCATTCGGATTAAAGGCCGCGGTGCCCCGGGTCGCAGTGGCGGCCCGCCTGGTGACTTGTTCGTCATTTGCCGAGTGGCTCCGCATGCCTTGTTTACCCGTGATGGCCGCAACCTTTTGGTGCGGGTGCCGGTGTCATTCACCGCCGCAGCACTGGGTGCCGACGTGTCGGTGCCCACACTCGAGGGCGACACCGTGATGTTGCGTTTGCGACCAGGCACCCAACCTGGCAGTCGTCATCGGGTAAAGGGTCGCGGCATCACCACCGACAAAGCATCGGGTGATTTGATCGTGACGGTCGAAGTAACGGTGCCGACAGAACTCACCGATGTACAGCGTGAAGCATTACTCGCCTTCGCCAAGCAGGAAACCGCATGAGCCAACAATCCGACAGCGAGCATTACCGCATGGCGGTGTACGTGATTTCGGTGGCGGCCGAATTGTCGGGGATGCACCCACAAACGCTGCGAAATTATGAACGGGTTGGTCTGTTGCGGCCAGCACGAACGCAAGGTGGTAGCCGTCGCTACAGCGAGGCTGATATTGCACTCTTGCATCGCATCGCACAACTGGTGGAGAGCGGTATGAACCTTGAAGGCATTCGCCATGTGCTGACACTGGAAACCGAGGTGGGTCGGTTGCGCAGCGAAGTTCAGGCGTTGCGCGAACATCTCGCCCAGCAACGCGCGTCGCGCGGCGAGTTGGTGCCGACACGGCAAGTGCTCTCGGTATTCACCCGTCGCTCAGGGTTTTTTGGCGAACAATGAACAGGAGCAATGACTCATGACGCTTGACCCGCGCACGTTTACCGTCAAGACCAGTGAAGCAGTGGCTGCTGCCATGCAGTCGGCGGCGAGCGCCGGCCACAACGAACTCACATCGCATCATGTGTTGTCAGAGTTGGTGAAACAAAACGACACGATGGTGTTGCCATTGTTGACCAAAGTGGGTGTACCCGTCGCCCAAATCGTTGACAGGTGCACAAAGGTGCTGGGCAAGTTGCCCACCGTGAAAGGGAATCCCGAACCACGACTCACTCGCGAATTAGCCGCAGCGTTTGCTGTAGCGGGCGAACTGCAAGTGGAGTTTCGCGATGAGTATTTGTCGGTTGAGGTACTGGGCGTGTCAATGCACGACATCATCGGTGTGCCGCGTGACGAAATGGTGGCGGCCCTGCGCGAGGTACGCGGATCGCACCGCGTGACATCACAGCATCCAGAGGACCAGTTTCACGCCCTCGAGAAATACAGCGTGGATCTCACTGCGCTAGCGCGGACCGGAAAGATTGACCCGGTCATTGGTCGCGACGAAGAGATCCGTCGGGTGGTGCAGGTGTTGTCGCGTCGTACCAAGAACAATCCGATTTTGATCGGCGAGCCCGGTGTGGGCATGTCCGCCATCGCTGAAGGTTTGGCTCATCGCATTGCCTGGGGTGTTGTTCCCGAGGGTTTGATGTCAAAGCGACTGGTGTCGCTTGATATTGCGGCCATGTTGGCAGGTGCAAAATATCGTGGTGAGTTCGAAGAACGCCTGAAGTCGGTGCTCAAAGAGATCATCGACGCTGGTGGCGAAGTCATTACGTTCGTCGACGAGATCCACACTCTGGTGGGTGCCGGAGGCTCGGAGGGGGCCATCGATGCGGGCAACATGATCAAGCCGATGTTGGCGCGGGGTGAGCTGCGGATGATTGGTGCAACAACACTCGATGAATACCGAACCCACATCGAGAAAGATGCCGCACTGGAGCGCCGCTTTCAACAGGTGTACGTGGGTGAACCATCGGTGCAAGACACCATCGCTATTCTGCGTGGGTTGAAGGAACGCTACGAAGTGCATCACGGCGTGCGGATTCAAGACAACGCGTTGGTGAGTGCAGCAATACTTTCCAACCGGTATCTCACCAATCGGTTCTTGCCGGACAAGGCAATCGACCTCA
>SYEA01000069.1 GCA_005800965.1 Actinomycetota bacterium
GAAGGCGACGGGATTTCCGATTGCCAAGATTGCCGCCAAGTTGGCGGTGGGTTACACATTGGATGAGATTCCCAACGACATCACCAAAATGACCCCTGCCAGTTTCGAACCAACAATCGACTACGTGGTCACCAAAGTGCCGCGTTGGGCGTTCGAGAAGTTTGCTGGTGCAACCAACACCCTCGGCACCCAGATGCGCAGTGTCGGTGAGTCGATGGCCATTGGGCGCACGTTTCCTGAGAGTTTGCAAAAAGCACTGCGCTCGCTGGAAATCGGTCGGGCCGGTCTCAACTGTGACCCGGCCGAACAGAACTTCGCCGCCTATGACGACGCGCAGTTGTTGAGGGCCATCGAGACTGCTACACCCGACCGCATTTTTCAGGTGGGCGAATGCATTCGTCGTGGGATCAACCTCGATGTGGTGCACGCAGCCACCGGCATTGACGTGTGGTTCTTGGATCAGATGAAAGCAATCTATGAAGAGCGTGACGTGCTGACATCAGCGACGCCGCAATCGCTTGATCGCCAAGGGTGGCGTCGCGCCAAGCGACTCGGGTTCAGCGATGCCCAACTGGCGTGGTTGTGGTCAACAGATGAGGCTGTGGTTCGCTCGGCGCGCGAAAGCGCCGGTGTGCTGCCGACCTATAAATCTGTGGATACGTGCAGTGCCGAGTTCGCCGCCGAGACCCCGTACTTTTACTCGACCTACGAAGACGAATGCGAAGTTCGCGAGTCGACCAAGGACCGAGTCATCATCTTGGGGAGCGGGCCCAACCGCATCGGTCAGGGAATCGAGTTCGACTATTGCTGTGTGCATGCCAGTTTTGCGCTGCGCCAAGCCGGCTACGAAACGGTGATGTTGAATTGCAATCCCGAAACCGTATCCACTGACTATGACACATCCGATCGCTTGTATTTCGAGCCGCTCACCACTGAAGACGTTTTGAATGTGATCGCCGTCGAAACCAAAGCGGCTGGCAAGCCACCGAAGCTGATCGTGTCGCTGGGTGGCCAAACACCACTCAAGTTGGCGACGTCACTACCGGCTGAACTCATCGCAGGAACCTCGCCGGCATCTATCGATTTGGCTGAGGATCGCGAACAATGGAATGCATTGTGCAACCGGCTTGGAATCGCCCAGCCACCTGGGGCAACTGCCACCACGTTGGCGGGTGCACGAGCAGTGACGCAGACCACGGGTTATCCGGTGTTGGTGCGACCCAGCTATGTGCTCGGTGGGCGAGCCATGCGCATCGTGCACGATGACGCTCAACTTGCCGACGCCATGGCCGAGATGGAGCTGTTTGGTTCGCTCGGCCGCGAGGGTGGTTTGTCGTCGTCGCGACCTGTGCTCATTGATCGTTTTTTACAGGGCGCCACCGAGGTGGATGTCGACGCCATTCGCGACCACACCGGAGAGGTGCTCGTCGGCGGCGTGATGGAACACGTCGAAGAAGCAGGTATCCACTCGGGTGATTCGGCGTGTGCACTGCCGGCCCAAACGCTGTCGGAAGAAGCCCTGTCCACCATCAGCGAATACGTGCACAAGATTGCAGCAGCGCTCGATGTGCGCGGGCTCATCAACGTGCAGTTCGCAGTGGCCGACAACAAGGTGTACGTCATCGAAGCGAATCCGCGCGCGAGTCGCACGGTGCCAGTCGTAGCCAAGGCCACTGGTGTGCCTTTGGCGATGGTGGCCAGTCGGGTGATGCTCGGTGCGACCTTGGCGCAATTGCGCGACGAGGGCCTTCTGCGTCCACCTGCAACTGGGCATGTGAGCGTGAAAGAAGCAGTGTTGCCGTTTAATCGGTTTCCCGAAGTCGACACGACCTTGGGGCCCGAGATGCGTTCGACGGGCGAAGTGATGGGAATCGACACGACGTTTGGGCGGGCTTTCATCAAAGCGCAGTCGGCGGCCGGCACGGAATTGCCCATGCAGGGTCGGGTGTTTGTTTCGCTCAATGATCGCGACAAAGTAGCCGCAGTGGAAATCGGCCAAGCGCTCGTGGCAGTGGGCTGCACCATCGTGGCCACTATCGGTACGGCGGACGTGCTTTCTGCCGGTGGGGTGGTCGTAGAGCGCGTGGTGGGCAAGGTGTCACAGCGCAGCGTTCAACAACAGGGCAATCTGGGCGATGCAGTGGCACTCATTAACGATGGGTCAATCGTGTTCGTCATCAACACCCCGCAAGACAGCGGCACCCATCGCGACGGTGAAGCAATTCGCAAAGCCGCCAACGTAAAGGGTGTCTCGCTGGTTACCACTGTGCGCGCGGCGCGGGCGGCGGTGCAAGGCATGCGCGAGCGTCGCGACACGGCACTCGGCATTCGCTCACTGCAGGAATACCACGGCGTGTCGTCGTGAATTCGCCACTCGGCATCCCACACACACGCGTCGGCGCACTCACGTTGCCCAGCCCGGTGCTCACGGCATCCGGCACTGCGGGGCATTCCGACGAACTTGCGGCGTATGTGGATCTATCCACGCTCGGGGCAGTAGTGGTGAAGTCCGTGGCTTCGTTTGAGTGGCAAGGAAACCCTGCACCACGCCTGCATGCCACGGGAAGTGGCATGATCAACGCGGTCGGCCTGCAGGGCCGCGGCACGGCGCACTGGGTGCAACACGAACTGCCGCGCTTGCGTGCGCGGGGTGCACGAGTGGTCGCCAGCATCTGGGGTTTTCGTGAATCTGAGTATGAACAAGCCGCACTTGATTTGGTGGCGACTGCCGATCAACTCGTGGCAGTTGAGGTCAACTTGTCGTGCCCCAACGTGGATCATGCCCGTGGCATGTTTGCCCACAGCGCCACGCAGTCGGCGCAAGTCATCGCCGCAGTGCGACGCGTGTTGCCGGCGAGCGTTGCCGTGTGGGCCAAGTTGAGCCCCAATACCGATCAACTGGTGTCCATCGCGGGTGCGGTGGTGGCAGCCGGCGCCGATGCTTTGGTGCTCGTTAACACCGTGCTCGGTATGGCGATTGACATCGACACGCGACGCCCGGCTCTGGGTAACGGTGGTGGCGGGCTGAGCGGTGCCGCGATGCACGCGGTAGCGGTGCGCAGTGTGTTCGACGTGCGGGCTGCTCATCGTCACGTGCCGATCGTGGGGGTCGGGGGAGTCAGCAACGCCGACGACGCGCTCGAGTTGATGATGGCTGGCGCTGATGCGGTGCAAGTGGGCACTGCAACGTTTGCTGATCCGCGGGCAGTCGCCAAGATTCAACGCAAGATGTTTCGCTGGGCACAACGTCAGGGCATCACATCGTGGGGCGAGGTCATCAATAGCGCGCACTAGCCTTCTGTTATGGCAGTGACGCCAGTGGTTGACCAGCGCAGCGAGATAGTGCTTGCTCGCCTTGCCGAGCGGCGCATTCAACTCGAAGCCCTCGTTGGTGCGGTGCACGACCATTCGGTTTCTCTGGCCGATGTCTTTGCCCGAGCAGGCGACCCCAGCGTGACCACGCTCGAGCCTGACGCGCTCGTGTGTCGTTTTGTGTATCTCGTGAAAATTGCCGAGGCGTTGCCTGGTGTGGGCAAGGTTCGTGCACGTCGCGTGTTGGCTGACCACGGATGTGGCGAACGCACGCGGGTCGGTGACGTAGAGGTGAATGACCGCGACATGTTGGTGCAGGCGTTGCGATGAGTGGCATCGTGTTCGTGGTGTCGGGGCCAGGTGGGGTTGGCAAGAGCACGGTGGTTGGCGAACTCATGAAACGTGATTCGGCACTGTGGTTGAGTCGATCTTGGACCACCCGAGAGCGTCGTCCCGGCGAGGCTGACGACGCCTACAACTTCGTGTCGCGTGATGCCTTTGAAGCCCACATCGTGGCTGGCGGTTTCTTGGAGTGGACGACGTTTTTGGGCAACTACTACGGCACACCGCTGCCTACACCGACGCCTGGCAAAGACATCGTGCTGGAAATCGAAGTCGATGGTGCCAGCCAGGTGAAACAGCAACACCCGTCAGCCGTGCTGATCTTCGTGTTGCCGCCATCACGCGAAGAGCAACGCCAACGGCTCACGGTGCGCGGCGACGATGAGCGCAAAGTCGACGAACGGCTCCGCAAGGCCGAAGAAGAAGAGCCAGTGGGCATCGCCCTGGCTGACCACGTGATCATCAACCACACGCTGGACCAGACCATTGCCGACATGCTGGCCATCGTGGCGCAGGCTCGCCGCGCCGCTAGCATCTAGGGGTCCCAGACGCCCTCGTCTCGGCCTCGCCATACAACGCCCCAAGGAGTCTTGTGTCCACCACGCCTGAAAATTCCATGATGTCGCCGGCAATCGAAAAACTGATGAATCGCACGCAGTCCAAGTTCAGCCTTGTTACCTTGGCCGCCAAGCGGGCCCGCGAGATCACCGAGTACTTCGGCAACCTGCAAACCGGCAGTGTCGTTGGCCCAACGGTCGAGTCGGTGAGCACCAAGCATCTTTCGGTGGCCTTCGAAGAAATCGCCGCTGACAAAGTGCGTTTCGTTGCCAAGACGCTCGACGAGATTCGTGCCGAAATCGCCGAACTGCAGCGCCAAGAAGACGAAGCAAACGCGCTCGATGCTTCGCAGGATGCCGAAGCTCAACCCGAGTAGGTTTTGGTCGTGGCACGTAACTTCACGTTCACGTCGGAGAGTGTGACCGAGGGTCACCCCGACAAGATGGCTGACCAAATCAGCGACTCGGTGTTGGATGCAATTTTGGCCGAAGACCCACAGGGTCGTGTGGCCTGCGAAACATTGCTCACCACCGGCTTGTGTGTGATTGCCGGTGAAATCACCACGTCGGCGTATGTCGATATTCCCAAACTGGCGCGCAGTGTCATCAAAGAAATTGGTTACGACAATGCTGCGTATGGCTTTGACGGCAACACCTGTGGCGTCATCATCAGCATCGACGAACAGTCGAGCGACATTGCGATGGGTGTCGACAAGAGCGAAGAGTTGCGCGGCGGCAAGAGTGGCGAAGACCGTCTCAATGCCCAGGGTGCCGGCGATCAAGGAATGATGTTCGGTTACGCCTGCGACGAAACGACCGAGCTCATGCCGTTGCCCATCTTTCTTGCCCATCGTCTGGCCGAGCAACTCACCGAGGTGCGCAAATCGGGTGCCATCCCATATCTGCGTCCGGACGGTAAGACGCAGGTGTCATTTGACTACGAAGACGGTGTTCCGGTGCGCTTGCGCACCGTGTTGATCAGCACGCAGCATGCCGACGGAATTTCCCGCGACACGGTGATTCGCCCCGACCTCATCGAACAAGTGATTCGCCCGATCGTGCCGGCCAAGTTTGCCAAAGATGACTATGCCGTCTACATCAACCCGACCGGCGAATTCGTGAAGGGTGGACCACACGCCGACACCGGTCTCACCGGGCGCAAGATTATCGTCGACACTTACGGCGGCATGGGTCGCCACGGTGGTGGGGCGTTCAGCGGCAAAGATCCGTCGAAGGTCGATCGTTCGGCTGCCTACGCCGCGCGATGGGTGGCCAAGCACGTCGTGGCTTCGGGTGCAGCGCGCCGCTGCGAAGTGCAAGTCGCCTATGCCATTGGTATGGCGCAGCCGATCAGCATCCTCGTCGAGACGTTCGGTACCAACACGGTTGCAGAATCACAAATCGAGCAGGCCGTGCGCGACACATTCGACCTGCGACCAGCCGCCATCGTGCGCGACCTCGATTTGAAGCGTCCGATTTATCGTCGCACTGCTGCGTATGGGCACTTCGGTCGCAACGATCCCAACTTCACGTGGGAACAAGTGTCGCGGCTTGATGCGTTCAAAAAAGCCGCCAAACTGTAGACCGCTTCGCCCACTGGGCTGTGACGCCGCCACCGGCTGCGTAATCTCGTAACTATTGTGTCGTTGCTTGCCCGAGTCGTCGTAGATGTCACGGGCGTCGATAAACCGTTCGATTATCTCATCCCCGACGCATTGCGCAGCGATGTGGTGGTTGGCTCGCGGGTGCGCGTGTCGTTGCATCGTCGCGAGGTGTCGGCGTGGGTGATGGCAATCATCGAAGACGTCGACAGTGACGTTGACGCCAAGCGACTCTTGCCCATTATCAAGGTGATGTCGATCGGGCCATTGCCAGATGTGGTGGCCCTGGTGGAGTGGGCAGCAGTGCGGTGGGTGTCGCGCCGTCGGCCATTTTTTGTTTCAGCCTCACCACCCAAGCGCGTGCCACGTTTGGTGGCTAGTCGTTACGGCGCCCGCAGTAGGAACGCGTCCACATCTGACCACGCATCGGAAAATGCAGCACTCGTCGCGCTGTTTCGTGCCGTAGGCGGTGTGGTGCAATCTGGCCCCGCGTCAACGCACTCCGCACTGCTTTCTGCCGCAACTCGCCAGGGCCCCACCTTGGTGGTGGTGCCAACCGTCGTGCGAGCGCGGCGCCTGGCTGCCCACTGTCGTCAACTCGGCTTAACCACGGCGGTGTATCCCGACGATTGGGTGGCAGCAGCATCCGGCGTCGACGTCGTGGTGGGCGCGCGGTCCGCGGTGTGGGCAAGTGTTGCGCAACTTGCCAGCATCATCGTGATCGACGAACACGATGACACCTTGCAAGAAGAACGAGCCCCCACTTGGCACGCGCGTGATGTGGCAATCGAGCGAGCCCGCCAAGCCGGCATTGCCTGTGTGTTGGTGTCACCCGTGCCTACGTTGAGCGCACGTCAATGGGCGCACTCGATTGGTGCAGATGTCGTGCAAGCCCACGACGCCACAGACTGGCCAACGATCCGCTTGATTGATCGCAACATTGACGAACGCTGGGCATCGTCGCTGGTCACGAGCGAACTGATCGAGTTGCTGCGCGATCACACCAAACGTGTGGTGTGTGTGCTGAACGTAAAAGGTCGGGCTCGCGCGGTGGCCTGCGATGCATGTCGCACGGTGGCGTGCTGCGAGGCTTGCGGGGCTGCGGTGCAACAGCCCGACGAGCAAGGGTTGTCGTGCCCGCGGTGTGCAGCCACACGACCCGTGGTGTGCTTGGCCTGCGGGTCGCAAAAGATGCGCTCTATCCGTATCGGTATCTCACGCCTGCGCGACGAACTCGAGGCCGCAGCCGGGCGACCGGTGCAAGAGATCAAACCAACCACTAGTGCCATTGAGCCCCACACATCGGTGTTCGTAGGCACCGAAGCGGTGTTGCACCGCATCGATCGTGCTGATGTGGTGGTGTTCTTGGACATCGACGCCGAGTTGCTGGCCCCCCGCTTTCGCGCCAGCGAGCAGGCGTTGAGTTTGGTGGCGCACGGTGCGCGACTCGTAACGGGTGGCAGCGGTAGTGCGGATGGCAGTACAGGTGGTGAAGTCGTGCTCCAAACTTCGGTGCCACAGCACGAGGTGATGGTGGGTTTGGTGGCGGCCAACCTTGCACCCCATGTGGCTGCCGAAACCGAGCGTCGACAGCGCCTGCGCTTGCCACCGTTTGGTGCTCTGGCCGAGATCAGCGGTGCTGGGGCGCCGGATCTGGCCGCTCAACTTGCGGCGTCGTTGCTGGTGCAAGTGGCCACCAACGAAGATCGCACCTTGGTGCGTGCTGCATCGTGGGAGGCCTTGAGCGAAGCGTTGACTGTTGCGCTCGGCGCTGGGGCTCGCCCCAAGGTGCGGGCGCGCATTGCAGTCGACCCTCCACGCGCCTGAGTCGGCACAGAGACTCGCGCGTCGGGTTCGGGCTACGTTCGGCTTACGCGCGTGTCACGTGCAGAACGCGGTAGCCCTGTTTGCTGGCGTGACGTTGCACCACGTAGCCCTCGGTAGCCAGCCATTTGGCCAGCGAATCAGAACCCAAATTTTTGTGCACCACCAAGTCGGCGCAACCCTGCGGGGTGAGGCGTGCCAACCATTCGCGTAGCAGTCGATGTAGCTCGTCTTTACCGATACGAATCGGGGGATTCGACCAGATCGCATCGAACTGCAACTCGGCGGGCACGTCGCCCACGGTCACGACCCGCACATTAGACAGGTCATTGAGTTTTACGGAGCGACGGGCTACTTCGATCGCCCGCTCGTTTACATCGACGGCCCAGACTTCGGCATTTGGGCGCAGCTTGGCAAGAGCCACGGCAATTGCACCACCACCACAGCCAAGGTCGAGCAGCACGCCACCAGTTGGCACTTGCGCATTCTCAATAAGCACTCGGGTTCCCCAATCGAGTTCGCCGTGGTTGAATACGCCGCGGTCGCCAGCCAGCGTGAGTTGCAGTTTGCGTACCTGCACTTGATGAGTAGTCGGCGTCGAGGGCGACGTCGGGTCCGGGGTGAAGTAGTGATCAGATGACGACATGCCAATCGGTAGCCTTACACAGCGTGACGTACGAAATTCGCACCTTTGGCGACCCCGTATTGAAAGCTGTCGCCGAACCCGTCACCAATATTGATGCCAAGTTGGTGTCGCTCACCGATGAGATGTTCGAGGTCATGTACAAAGCCCCCGGCATCGGGTTGGCGGCCACCCAAATTGGTGTGCAACGTCAAATTTTCGTCTACGACATCGACGACAAGCGCGAGGTGATTTTGAACCCGCAGATTGCCGAGTCGAGTGGGGAGTGGGTGTACGACGAAGGTTGTCTGTCGATTCCAGGTTTGTATGTGGAGATGCTGCGTCCGAAGAGTGTGTTGGTGCGGGGTATCAACCTGCAGGGCAACCAAGTGGAGTTCGAGGCCGACGAACTTTTGGCGCGCTTGTTCCAACACGAGGTGGATCACCTCAACGGGGTGCTCATGTTTGACCGCATGACCCCAGACCAGCGTCGCGAGGCCGTCAAGTTGTATCGCACCCGCGAAGATCAGCCCAAAGATGCCGAACCATTCCACCTGAAACTGGTGTGACGCAGATTCGTTGCTCGTGACTGCACTTGCCGCCTTGCCGACGGGTGCCGCGCGACGCGTGGTGTATCTCGGCACACCCGAAGTCGCAGTGCCACCGCTGCAGGCCCTGGTCGCCGCGGGCGTCGAAGTTGCATTGGTGATCACGCGCCCTGACAAGCGACGCGGTCGCGGGTCGGGTGTGTCGCCGAGCCCGGTGAAGGTGGCCGCCGGTGAATTGGGTTTGTCAGTGAGTCACGACGTGAGCGATGCGCTTGCCGTTGGCGCAGACCTGGGTGTGGTTGTTGCCTATGGACGCATCATTCCGATGTCGGTGCTGTCGCAGGTGGCGTTGATCAACGTGCATTTTTCGCTGTTGCCACGTTGGCGGGGCGCAGCCCCCGTCGAGCGAGCGATCCTTGCCGGTGACAGCGAAACAGGGGTGTGCATCATGCGGGTAGAAGAAGGCTTGGATACCGGTGTGGTGTATGACCGCAGCGTGCTGGCGATTCGCAGCGACCACTCGCTTACATCGTTGCGCGATGAACTGGTGCAGGCGTCACTGCCGGCCTTGTTGCGCGCGGTCACGAAGGGCACCGGCACCGGCACCGCTCAGCAAGGCGAGCCAACCCACGCCGCCAAGATTTCGCCGAGTGAACTGCAGGTGCAGTTCACCATGAATGTGCGCGAAGTGGTGGCCCGCACCAAGTTGGAGGCTGCATGGTTTATGTATCTCACCAAGCGCGTGCGGGTATTGCGTGCCCAACCATCGCCGAACCCGTTGCCGGCGGGGACCGCACCCGGCGATGTGCTGTCGGTGGGGCCAGCCGGGGTGGAAGTCGCCTGTAGCGATGGTGCAGTGTTGCTCGTTGCTGTGCAACCCGAGGGCAAGAACGCAATGCCAGCCGTTGACTGGGCCAACGGGGCGAGGCTCGGCACATCGTTGACCGCGGCGTCGTTAGCCTGAAAACTCATGTTGCGACTGGTGCTTCCCAAGGGTTCGCTCGAAGCCGCAACGTTTGATTTATTTGACACTGCCGACCTCACCGTCAAGCGGTCATCACAGGTCGACTATCGGGCCTCTATCGCTGACCCGCGCGTCGACGAAGTGCGCATTCTGCGACCACAAGAAATCCCGGTGTACGTTGCCGAGGGTTTGTTTGACATTGGCATTACCGGTCGCGACTGGATCGAAGAAACATCCAGCACCGTGCAGTCACTTGGCAAGTTGAACTACTCAAAAGTATCCAGCGACCCAGTCCGCATCGTGTTGGCGGTGGCCAACGACTCGAAGTTTCAAAAAGTGCAGGACCTGCCCGCAGGCGTGCGGGTGACCAGCGAGTATCCGCGGCTTACCGAAAGATTCTTTGCCGAGCACAAGATTTCTGCTGACGTTCGTTTGTCGTATGGTGCCAGCGAAGCCAAGGTTCCCGACATTGCCGACTGCGTCGTTGACATCACCGAAACAGGGCGCGCGTTGCGAGCGGCAGGGCTGCGCATCATCGACACCATTCTCACCAGCCACACGGAGTTCATCGCCAACCCGACCGCCTACGCCGACCCGAAGAAGCGTCACGCAATGGAGCAGTTGCTTACGTTGTTGCAGGGTTCGCTCGAAGCTCGCGGCAAGGTGCTTGTGAAGTTGAACGTGAGCGATGCCTGTTATGCAGCGGTGCTCAAGGTGTTGCCAGCGGCCAAGTCGCCAACCGTGTCGAAGTTGGCCTCGGGCGACTGGGCGGTGGAATCGGTGGTGGAAAAAAGCACCGTCAATACGGTCATTCCGGCCCTGAAAGATGCGGGCGCCACCGACATTCTCGAGTTGCCGATTTCCAAAATCATTCACTAACTCAGCGTTGAGCGGGTAGCCGTACCTCGACGACCAAGCCGGGAAACCGCAGCGTGATGTCGCCAAAAATCATCTCGTAGTCATTGATAATCGGCGCCCGAGATGCCACGACGGTGAGTGCTGCCGTGTCGTGCTGCACACCGGGGCCGGTGCGTCGCGCGCTGCGCAGTTCGAACTCGTGTGGGGCCACTTCGTGAACATCAACCCAGTCGGTGTCGGGCCGACTACGCACACCGATGAAGCCATCGCGGGAGTACATCGTGAATGGTGCGTACTGGTCAATGGCAAATCTGCTGCGGCGGCCATGCTCGAAGCCGATTGCATTGTTGGGTTC
Source organism: Actinomycetota bacterium (assembly GCA_005800965.1). Taxonomy (GTDB): domain Bacteria; phylum Actinomycetota; class Acidimicrobiia; order Acidimicrobiales; family Ilumatobacteraceae; genus F1-60-MAGs027. The sequence continues at coordinate 10,984 of SYEA01000069.1, forward strand.
CACGATTGATGTGGCCACGATGTCACCGAATCGCTGCTCATGCCGCCGTGGTTCGACGACTGGCTGCATGCTGAAGGCTTTGCGCAAGCGCGCGCACAACCGGGTAAACAGCGGCAAGAAATACAAGTCGTGCACATGCGTGGTGTTGTTATCCAGTCGCGTCGGCCCAGCGGCGGGCACGTCGATTGCTGCCATCAACACCGACATGAGCGAGACATATAAATGCGGATCCAAACCGTAGGACCGCACATGAGGCCCGGCCTGCAGGGCAAAACCCGGGTGCCACACCTCATGGAGGCGGCCACAGATAAGCCGTATCGCTTGCTCGCCAAGTTGGCGCACTGGCGCTGTGCGCCCGAAGTCGGCCAGCACACAGCCAGCCATGAGAGAGATTGCATCGTAA
>SYEA01000010.1 GCA_005800965.1 Actinomycetota bacterium
CAAAGAAACTCGATCACCGCAGCAACCTCATCTGGGGTTCCACTGCGCCCAAGGGGCGACACTGCCCCAGCCGCTGCTTCCGTAGCAGTTTGTGAACCCGTGGCAATCCAACCGGGGGCCACCGCGTTCACCATGATGTTGCGTGATGCCACCTCCAGCGCCACCGCACGTGTGAGGCCGATCATTCCAGCCTTTGCAGCGTTGTAGCCAACATCACCAACACCGGCGTGCAGTGCACCGGTGGTGCTGGCCACGTTCACGATGCGACCACCGTGGGGCATCACGGTGCGTCCATCAGGCAACGTTCCGAGCACTCGCTGCGTCACCAAAAAACACGAGGTCAGATTGCGCGCGAGTGAGTCGTTCCACTGCTGCAGGGTCGTGTCGCTGAGCGACGCATTGAACAACTCGTTGCCAACAGCGACCATGCCGGCATTGTTGACCAGCACATCAATGTGGCCAAATCTGGCAGTCGCCTCAGCAACGAGCAAGTCGACTGCCGATTCAAGGGTGAGATCTGCAACAACTCCCAGTACCGTCTGCGGATCAACTGCCAGCTCGCGCACTCGTTGGTGGATTCGGTCGGTGGTGCTCGTGATTACTACGTTGCAGCCGCCAGCAGCAAGACGCCGAGCGGTGGCAAAACCAATACCTGTTGCAGAGCCGCAACCGGTAATCAGCGCAATGCGCGGCGCCACTAGACCGACTTGGTGAAGGGCAGTGGATAGCGACGTGCAGCGAACGGGGCGTTCAGCACGATTGCCAACACCACGAGCAACACAGCGTTGAACAGCACGGGTCGCCAAACATATTCGTAGCCAAGTTCAGTAATTTTTGAGCCACCAATCACGGCGCCGATTGCGGTGCCACCACTCGGTGGATGCGTGCAGCCGAGCGTGGTGATAATCAAAGCGGTGACGGCAACGGCGATGCCGGCCGCAAGAGTCAAGTTGTCGACAAGTTTGAAGGTGGTTACACCCACCGTTGCGCCGATCGTGTGCGCCAGGAGCACCGGCCCGGGTTGGGCCATCGGCCCACGTGGTGTCATAAAGATGATGATTGCCGACGCGCCCATCGCGAGGGCCAAAATTGGTGCCTGTTCGAGGTCGAACACTTGATCACTTGCCCAATAGGTGATCGCAATGGCGATCAGCGCACTGACACCTCCGATGGCGGCGTCCTTGGGGCTTAACTTTGGTGCGGGAAACAGCCATTTCATGAACATTTGGTTAGCGACCTCTCGGGTTGCGTTGTTGCACTATTTCATTCCCATCCATTTACCCAGTTTGGCGCGACGACCCTGACGAGTGAGCGGAATGCCTGTTGCACGCGACACCTTGCGCTTTGCAGCCGTGACTCCGAGGGCTCGCTTCCACGAGAACGTGAAGCCTGGGAAGATTTTCATACGACGCTCCAAACCTAGTAAAGCAGCCTCCTGGCACTCGGCGGAGAGATACCAGGAGGCGTGCTATCGGCAGAACCGACGAGATTCAGTATGGCACCAGGCTGAACGCGGTGCAAAACCGAGCAGAATCAGTTCACGAATGCGTTGCAGTAGATGAGTTCACCATCCACGCGCAGCCCATGCGCCACGAATTGTGGGGTTTCTACGTGCACTTCGGTGCCGCGGCCGCATCCATCTGCTTCGGTTCCACTGGTGAGGGCTACTTCTGCAAGGAACTTCTCCAGTGCCTTGATGCCTGCATCTGCGTCGATTGACTCCGGCTGGGATTCGAACTCGTCGGAATCGATCACTGCCGCACGGATGATGGCTTCCCATGAAGCCTTCAGCGCATCACTGCTCGGGAACACTTCGACACCGAGGATCTTGTTGCCGTGAGCAACTGCGACGCCCACTTGCTCGGGCTGCACACCGTTGCTGATGAACTCGTTCACCACTGTGATGCGATCGGAACGACGATTGAGATCGTCATCGACTTCCAAGAAGAGACTGTCCTCGTGGTTGACACCACGCGAATGCAGTTCGTGTGAAATGGTATTCCACACAGCGCCTTGCTCAGAACGCTTGCTCTTGTAACGATCGATGTTTGCCTTCACGCTGCGCTGCTTGGCGACGCGCATGCGACGCGACGCCTGACGTCCCGAGTAGTTGAAGCCCGAGCGACCCGACCAGCGACCTGCCTCCACACACGAGACCGGGATGACGATCTTTGCGCCAGCCGGCACCACGATGGACACATTGACCACACGAGTCTGACGTCCACCGCTCAGAATGCGACCAGCCGGGATCAAGAGGTCGTGGTTGGTGGGATTGTGCACCTGCAGCTGAGGCACGGTGGGTGTTTCGAGCTCTGATACCAGCAACTCGTCACCCGCGATCTTGATCGCAGAGGCGCGACCCGCGGGGGCGAAAATTGGGATCAGCGTGACGCCACCTCGTGTAATGGGGGCACCAGGCTTCAGGGCGGTGATGTCTTTCAGGAATGCGGTGGTCATGGGAATGCCTTTCGGTTGTGGGTGAGTATCCCCAAACAGGGACATCATTACTACGCACAAAGCAGCAGGCGGTGTGACTTGACAAGTTGCGCCACAGGTCTACGATGCCGCCCATGCCGTCTACCCCCCTCTGTCAACCGCACAAATACTTACTCCATCGCCTACCGCAAGATTTCTGCTTGCGGACCAATTTTTTGCACACAAAGAGGCATGAACAGCACCAGGAAAGACATCTTTATGCCATCGTCTGAGGCAGACCGTTTCACGCTTCATCAAACATTGCGCAGCCTCATGCCCGAGGCAGTCGCTGACACGTTGATGTCGCATTTGCCACCAACTGGCTGGAGTGATATCGCCCGCCAAGCCGATCTCGACGCACAGAGCCTGCGGTTCGATCGCATTGATGCCAAGTTTGTAGAGATTGACAAGAAGTTCGTAGAGATTGACGCGAGGTTTGATCGTATTGACGCCAAGTTCGCAGAGATTGACAAGAAGTTCGTAGAGATTGACGCGAGGTTTGATCACATCGACGCAAGGCTCGATTACATTAACACCAGGCTCGATCGCATCGACTCGAAGTTTGATGAACTTGCGTCGATGAAGCGCTACGTGGTTACCACTGGCATCGCGCTCGCGGCACTCATCTGTGGAGCCGGCGCCCCTCTATGGCTCGGCGGGTTCTGAATCAGCCGGGCAATTGATAATCGGCGAAGCGATCGCGCAACGTCTTCTTGGAAAACTTGCCCACCGAGGTCTTGGGCACCTGATCGATGAACACCACGTCATCGGGAATTTGCCACTTGGCCAGCTTCGGGGTGAGGAACGCAATGATTTCCTCTTTGGTGACCGTCTCACCATCTTTGGGCACCACGCAAGCGAGTGGACGCTCAGACCACTTCGGGTGCGACACGCCAATGACGGCCGCTTCTTTGATCTTCGGGTGCGACATGAGCTCGTTCTCAATCTCCACCGACGAGATCCATTCGCCACCCGACTTGATGAGGTCCTTGGTGCGGTCCACCAATCGAATGTGCCCGACAGAGTCGACAACGGCCACGTCACCGGTACGTAACCAGCCGTCTTTCGTAAAACTCTCTGCCGACCGCGAGTCGTTGTAGTACGAACTGGCGATCCACGGCCCTGCACACTGCAACTCGCCACTCGTTTCGCCGTCCCACGCCACCATCGTGGTGGTGTCGGGTTCAACCACGCGGAAATCGACGCCCAGCACGATGCGACCGACGGTCGTACGAATCTCGGCTTGTTCTTCAACTGGCAGTTGTTGCTCGGCGCTGTTCAGCGTGCACACTGCGGCGATTGGTGAAGTTTCAGTCATGCCCCACGCTTGCAAAATGGGCAACCCAATTTGTTCACGATAGGCCTCGCTCAACGCTTTGGGCACCGCAGAACCACCACACACGACAGCGCGTAGCGACGATGTGTCACGGCCCTTCAACTCGGGCAACACTGCCATCCAGATGGTGGGCACGCCGGCGCCGACTGTAACTTTTTCATTCACGATGTGATCAGCGATTGCCTTGCCCGACAAATCGGGGCCCGGCATCACCAGGTTGGCGCCACATGCGGTTGCAGCATGAGTCAAACCCCAAGCGTTGACGTGAAACATCGGCACGACCGGCAATATGGTGTCGGATTCGCGCACCCCGAGCGAGTCAGCAAGCATCTCGGCCCTCGTGTGCAAAAACGTCGAACGGTGGGAGTACACCACGCCCTTCGGGTTGCCAGTGGTGCCGCTGGTGTAGCACATACTGGCGGCCTGATTTTCGTCAGCAACATTCCACTCGACTGCCTTGGCTTGTTGTAACAACGATTCATATTCATGCACTTGCACGCCGGGCACGCTGGTTGGCATCTCACCTTTGCCGTCGTTCATAAACACCAGATGTTTGACCGTGGTGAAAGTGGGCATGAGCGGCTCGAGTATCGACCACAGCGAAGTGTCACAGAAAATCACTTCGTCTTCGGCGTGATTCACGATGTAGGTCACCTGCTCGGGAAACAAACGAAAGTTCAGGGTGTGCAATACGCGGCTCGAGCACGGTGCAGCAAAATACAACTCGAGGTGTCGGGCCGAGTTCCATGCGAGGGTCGCCACACGTCCATATTTGGAAATTTTCAAGATGTCCAGCACGCCACCTAGAAGTCGCGTGCGCTCGGCCCATGCACCGTAAGTTGTGGTGAGTTTCCCAGTGGCAGTCGCGGTGACGATGCGTTTGTCTCGGCTGTAGCGCTCTGCGCGTTCAAACAAATGCACGAGTGTGAGTTGTGTCGGTTGCATTAAACCCTTCATGGAGCCCCCCTTTGGGTCGTCAGCGTTGCGCCGTATCGGTCATCGCTCAGAGTACACAGCGCGGCGCCGCGCTACATAAACGGCGAACTACCGTTCATGTGTGCCCTCCTCTCTTGCCCGTCGTTCGGTACTGGCGATCACCTCGGGGTTGTTCGTCTTAGGCACGATCGGGTCGAACATCGGTCCTGCGCTCGTCGATGAGCGACCAGAACTGGTGCTACTGATGTCGTCTCGCAACCGAAACCTATTCGGCTCGGTGCCGTACATCGATCTGCTTCCCTACGTGCTGATCGGGTTTCTGCGGGTACTTGCCGCTGCGGTGGCTTTGTATTTCTGTGGCAGGTACTTTGGCGAAAAAGCAGTGCGCTGGCTCGAGGGGCAAGCCGGTGAGCCCCCACGTATATATACGTGGCTAGAGCGCGCCGTCGACAAAATGGGGGTGTGGGCCGTCATCATCTTCCCTGGAAGCAATGTGGTGTGTCTGTTGGTCGGGCACCGCGGCATGAAACCTCGCACGTTTTTGATTTTTGTCTCGATTGGCATAGCGATCAAATTGTGGGTGTTGCGAGTATTGGGTCGAATATTTGAGTCCGAGATTCGGTCATTTCTGGATTTCATCGACAAATATCAGTGGTGGCTGGTCATCGGGCTATTCGCCCTGTCGCTGCTGCAGGGACAGTTTCGCCGCCGCCCCAAGGACGGCCGGGAAGGCGCTTAGTCAGGGTCATCGCTGCCCAACAGCCACCTGGTGAAACCACCTTTTTCGTGACTGGCTTTGAGTTGTCTGAAGTCAGTGTCGCCGTTGATTAACCCGTTTTGAATCAGATCAATGGCGTACCAAAAAGTCATGATGCCGATGAAAATATCGTGCTGGCGACGACATGTCTCGAACTCAACCACTTTCACGGCACGTACGAGAAATCCCGCCTCTGAGCGGTGGGGGAAATCATTCTCGCCGTACACCACCGAAAATGCCCCGTAGTAGGGAAACTGATTCCACCGATCACAAAAACGATGGGGTGCACTCGGCACAAAAACGACGGTACGACACAACACATCCGTATAGAACTGCGAGGCTGGCCCCAGATCGAGGCACATGATGCTGTTGGGTCGCTCGAGCTGGATGGTCACCGCGCCATCATCATCGATAAGCGTCACACAATCACCCCACTCGAGGGCGAGATCAGCGAGTTCTTGGGCAGTGTAGAACTCGCGGGCCGGGGTATCTGGTAACGAATCGTGATTCATTGTTGTCTCGCTCTTTTGGTTTGTTTCATATCGACATGACGCCGACTGTGACTGGTCGGGTTATTGCAGATTGGTGGATGTTGTACCCGAACGTGCAGGGTGATGCTGTTAGGGCACTCTGGGCACTGCCAGAGATGGGTACGTCGTGGAGTTGGTTCGCTGAACATGGGGCAGCACTATGCAGCACCGATGTTCGCAATTGCAACTACCTTTCTGAGTTGGAGGCTCCTACTACGTAGGAGCCTCCAAAAAATATTTTGCAGTGCGCGCGCTTGCGCGAGCACAGACAACCACGTGCGCGCTTGCGCGAGCACAGACAACCACGTGCGCGTTTGCGCGAGCACAGACAACCACATGTGCGTTTGCCATAGCGCACACCCATGTGCGAGACTGCACGCATGGCCACCACCAAACTCGGCGGCAATCCGGTGAACACCAACGGATCGCTCCCCTCCACCAACTCCCCCGTCCCTGCCTTCACCCTCGTCAAAGACGACCTATCCGAAGTCACCAACACGGACCTAGCCGGCAAGCGTGTCGTGCTCAACATCTTTCCCTCGGTGGACACACCAACCTGCGCCAAGAGCGTGCGCAAGTTCAACGAATTAGCGAGCACCATGAACAACACCGTTGTGTTGTGCGTGTCGGCCGATCTGCCATTTGCGCAAAAGCGTTTTTGCGGCAGCGAGTCGCTCACCAATGTGCAGAATGCATCTTCATTCCGCACCAACTTTGGTGATGTTTTTGGTGTGACGCTGGTCGACAGTGTGCTCAAGGGCTTACTCGCCCGCGCCGTCGTGGTGATCAATGAGTCGGGTAAAGTTACCCACACCGAGCTCGTCGATGAAATCGCCAGTGAGCCCAACTACGACGCCGCACTCGCAGCACTCAAATAACTAGTCGCGCAGGTGCGCCACCTCGTTAAGGGTGGCGAGCGAACGTAGTCCTTCCCGCGACGCGACAACTCGGTGAATTGACGTGTACTGCGGATAGAAAAAGCCGAGTTGGGTCTCGATACCGAGAATGTGCGCGAGGTATTGGTTGATTACGCCGCCGTGGCAAACGGCTACGACTCGCTGGCCAGAGTGGCTGGAAATCATGCGCTCGAACGCTGCAATCACGCGCTTGCGAAACTCACCTGGGTCATCATGCCCTTCCTCCCATTCGCCGCGCATCATCCTGAGCCAGCGCGGGTCGTTGGTGCCGCGTAACTCTTCGACTGGAACATACTCGCTCGAGTTGCGATCAAACTCGCTGATGTCATCATCTACAGTCGGCGAGATACCGAGCAGCTTTACCAGCGGCGCAGCGGTCTCTTGGGCGCGGCGCAATGGGCTTACATACACAGCAGCAATCTGTTCAGTGGCAAGATAGGCAGCCATTTTGGCCGCCTGCACGTGGCCGTCTGGCGCTAGTTCAGGGTCGGCGATGCCTTCGGTGAGTTCGCGTCGAATTGGCAAAGCATGGCGAACAAGCACAAGTTCCACGCGCTGAGACTACGAGCCCGCGATGAACTTTGTGTAACTAGAAAATGTCAGTTCGGTAGGAGCGACACCAAATTCAACTCGCGCACTGCGCGATCAAAACGCGTATTCATGCAGTCAACGAGTTCGAACGATCGCTTGTCAGTGAGGTCCATCCCACGGCTGGCGATGATGGGATACGCCAAGCAAAACAACGCTGCGGATCGATAGTTCTCCCAGAGCGCTTTTTTGTCGACCAAGTTCTTTGGTGCGCCACCACTCAGCACACCATCGATCCAACGATCGAATAATTCTCGCTCGTACTTGCTGGCATCGTCGGCTGTAATGCTCTGAGTGATGAAGTAAGCCAAGTCGTATGCACCAATGCCTGTGCCGATCAACTGAAAATCGAGCACCACCAAACTGTTGTCTTTGTCGAACATCATGTTGTCGGCGCGAAAATCACCATGAGCCAAAGTGTTGGGGCCCTGTGAGAGCGATGCCAACAAGCCGGCAACCGCTGGGCCAAAACGAGGACCGACTTGCATGATCGAGTCGGGCATCTTGATTTCGTTGGTGCACTTTTCCCAACCCTCGGCAAACACCATCGGTACCACTGCTGGGTAAATCGGGTCACCAAGACTGATCGTGGTGCCCTCGGCCGCAAGGGCATCGGCTTTGCCCCACCACTTTGCATGCATCCCCGCCACGCCGTCAACTGCACGTCGCGCGTCGTCAATCGACATGCCAACCACTTGATCGACAATTCGCAGGTTGCCAAGATCCTCGACCACCATGGCGAATTGGCTGGTCTCTTCGTTGACTTCGCCGTAGTACGACTGCGAAACTCGAAACGGAACTTCTTTGGCCAAAGTTTTAAAAAACTTCACTTCACGGATGTACATGCGCAAGACCGCACTCGTAAACACTGCGTTGGGGTCGAGTGCCGGAAGCTTGACGATGACCGACTTGGGGCAACCCGAGCCGGTGAGATGTGAGCGATACACCGCGCTGGCAACACCAACGCCCACGCCGATAATTTCATTGCGTACAGCGGTGACGTTCCACCCCGTTGCCGCACTCATCCATTGCGCTGTTACATCTTCAATTGAAGCTGGAATCGCTGCTGCCATAATGCCCCCTCAGGCGTCAATTATGGACAATACACCTTGCCTTTGGTCTTGAACTTCTTGACCTGGTCGAGCTGGGCCTTGGTGAGTTCAAGCACCGTGGTGAGGTCAACATCGCAGAGCACGGCACCCTCAAGATTGGCGCCCTTAAACGAAGCCGCCGTCAGCACGGAGGCAGTCAGGTCTGCGTTCTTCAGCGAGGCCCCCTCGAAATTGACAGCGCTGAGGTCGGCGCGAATGAAGATCGAGTTATTCAGATTGGCCCCAACGAAGCTCGCCCCACCCAGATTGGCCACCGAAAAATTGATGAAGTCGAGCTTCAGGCGTGAAAAATCGACACCGACCAGGTTTGCATATTGGCATGCAGTGGTTTTGATACAGGTCACATCCAGCACCGTCGTAGTCGTGACGGGCGCCGTCGTGGTGGTTTCAATTGTGGTGGTAGGCGCCGGCTCGGTAGGTGCCGGCTCGCTTGTAACCGACTCCGTGGTCGCCACGTCTTCGACCGTGGTGGTCGCAACGACATCATCATTCGGTTCAGACATGACTTCGACATCACCACAGGCCGCCAACACCACCAGCCCGATAACGACGAGTACGCGTTTGGCAATCACGCGTTGACTCAGCACAGTTCGCGGTGACTTCATCGATTGCAGGCTAATGAATGGGTGCCGACGCACGGTGTCAATCATCCGCCACACTGAAGGGGTGAACATAACAGCACTACTGCCATTGGTTCTGCTCGCCGCCGACGAAGAGGTGGGTGGTGTTCAAAGATTTCTCACACGACCCGTGATTGCCGTTGTCATCGTCATCGGCTGTTTTATCGTCACTCGCATTACGTATGCGATTCTGCGAATCGTTGTTCGCAAGGTGGCCGATAGCAAACCGGGCCGCGGCAAAGGCTGGTGGAAAAATACGATGCGCCGTGTGGGTGCCGAAACACTTGAAGGTGGCGAAAATCGCCGACGCCAACGCATCGAAGCGGCCACGGGCATGTTGCATCAACTCACCAGTTTTGTGCTGTGGATTATTGCGGTCATCGCAGTGTTCAACGTGCTCAACCTGGATGCAGCGTTCTTTTTGTCAAGCGCCGGCTTTCTTGGTGCGGCAATCGCCATCGGTGGCCAGCATCGAGTTGGTGACTACCTCACGGGTTTGGCAGTGCTCTTAGAAGACCGCTTTGGTGTGGGTGACGAGATTGAAGTGAGTCTCGGATGGGATAAGCCCGTGCGCGCCACTGTTGAACATGTCGGGATGATCACCACACGCCTGCGCGATGGCAACAGCACGTTTCATATTCCCCATTCCAAGCTCGACGTAGTTCGCAATCTCAGCCAGGAGCCGGTGCGCGAATCACTGCAGTTCGACGTTGCTGGCAGCAATGCTGCCCGCGTGTCCACCACGGTGCGCGACCTGGCAGGTACCAAGGGCCTGACGACCGTGTTATTCATTGACGAGATTCAAGCCGCTGGCACCGAAGGCGATCGAGTGGAATTAAACGTGCGCACCACTCGCCCACTGACCAACACTGAACGAGAACTCCTCGTACAAAAAGCGTCAGAGGTATTATCGCGCGACGAGCAGGGCGACTAACGGCTAAATGCCGAGAAGCGCATCGAGCCCGAGCGTCACGCCCGGATACTCAGCAATTTTTTTGCAAGCAATCACCACCCCGGGCATGAAACTGACCCGGTCAATGGTGTCGTGGCGGATGGTCAAGGTTTGGCCTTGGGTGCCAAGCACCACTTCTTGATTTGCGACTGCACCGCGCATACGCACGGCATGGATACGAATATCCGCCGGGCCTTTTGCACCTCGCGCACCTGTAATTGCCTCGTGGGTGGTGGGGTCTTTGGCCCACTCGCTGCTTGCTGCCGCCATGCGCGCAGCAGTCGACACAGCGGTGCCTGAGGGCGAATCTGTCTTGCCGTCGTGATGCACTTCAATGATTTCGGCAGTGTCAAAAAATGGGGCGGCAAGTTCGGCAAAACGCATCATCAACACTGCGCCGATAGCGAAGTTAGGGGCGATCAAACAGTTACTGCGGGTGAATTGTTGTTTGAATGTCGCTAGATCGGCATCGCTGAAGCCGGTGGTGCCAACGACGGCATGCACGCCGTGCAAGGCGAGCCACGGCAAGGTGACTCGCGCTGCTGCGGCCACCGTGAAGTCCACGACCACGTCGGCCTGAGCCTCAGCAAGCGCCTTTAACTCGCGACTGATGGGCACACCTTGGGCGGTTACGTCACCTGTTGTGTCGATGGCGGCAACAAGTTGCAGCGCCGAATCGGCGGCGACGGCGGCACAGACGGTGGCGCCCATGCGCCCTGCTGCACCGACGACGCCGACGCGAATCATGTGTTAGCCGTTGAAGTCATCTTCAAAACTTACGGCAACAGGTTCACTGCCCCGGTCGTTTGAAGGGCGATCCGAGGATGACCGATCACGTGGAGGGCGGTCATCGCGACTGCGGCCGCCACGGTCGTCACGACTGCGATTACTGCCGCCACGACCACCTCGGTCATCACGGCTGCGTCCGCCACGATCATCACGGCTGCTGCGTTCACGACGTTCGCCGCCGCCACCGCCACCCGAACCAGCCATTGGCTGGCCATCTGGGCCGAGGAGCGACAGGCTTACCTTGCCGCGGTCGTCGATGTCGTCGACGCGCACCGAAACCTCGTCACCGAGGTTGAGCACATCTTCAACACGAGCAACACGCTCGCCGTTGCCGAGTTTGGAGATATGGATGAGCCCGTCACGTCCAGGCAGGATGTTGACGAACGCACCGAACTGCGCGATATTGACCACGCGGCCCGTGTAGGTAGCGCCAAGTTCTGCCGTGGGTGGGTCGACGATGTTCAAGATGCGAGTCTTGGCGTCTTCGACCTTGGCTGCGTCAGGCGAACCGATGGTCACGATGCCCACCGAACCGTCGTCGTCAACCGCAATGACAGCACCAGTCTCTTGCTGGATGGTGTTGATGACTTTGCCCTTCGGCCCAATCACTTCACCGACCTTGTCCAGCGGAATGGTGATCGTCACGATCTTCGGTGCACTTTCGGCAACCGTCTCGCGTGGTGCAGCGATTGCCGCTGTCATCACATCGAGAATCTTGAGTCGTGCATCTTTGGCCTGTTGCAAGGCCGCTGCCAACACATCGCTTGGAATGCCGTCGATCTTGGTGTCCAACTGCAGCGCTGTCACTGCATCTGCAGTGCCAGCCACTTTGAAGTCCATGTCGCCGAATGCATCTTCTGCACCGAGAATGTCGGTGAGTGCGGTGTATTTGCCACCTTCATAGATGAGACCCATCGCAATGCCCGCAACCGGGGCCACGATTGGCACGCCTGCGTCCATCAACGCCAAGCTCGAAGCGCACACTGACGCCATCGATGTTGAACCGTTCGACGACATCACTTCGCTCACGAGGCGAAGTGTGTAGGCGAACTTGTCTTGGCTTGGCACCACCGGCAACACTGCACGCTCAGCGAGCGCACCGTGGCCAACTTCGCGGCGCTTCGGTGTACCGACACGACCAGTTTCACCATTCGCCCAAGGCGGCATGTTGTAGTCGTGCATGTAACGCTTCTCGGTGGTTGGTGTGATCGAGTCGATCATCTGGTTCATGCGCGGCATGGCCAGGGTGACCACGTTCAGCACTTGTGTTTCACCACGCTGAAAGAGACCCGTGCCGTGTGCGGTGGTCAGCAAGCCGACTTCGGACGACACCGAACGAAGATCACTTGGGCCACGACCATCGATGCGAATATTTTCAGTTACCACGCGCTGGCGGACCAGATGCTTGGTGAGTGAACGTACCGCTTCTTTGATCTGCTTTTCCTGCCCAGCGAATTCGCCAGGTGCGGCAGCGGTTCCGGCGAGCTCGGCGACGGTTGCCGCCGTTGCTTCGTCGGTTGCTGCGTTGCGATCTTTCTTCAACGAAATGCGAATCGCTGGCTGCAACTTGGCAGTGGCTACGCGCTCAACGGCGGCATACACCTCGGCCGAGTAGTCGAGCACTGGCGTGTACGCGAGTGGCTCGATACGACCACGGGCAGCAATCACGCTGGCCGTCAGCTGTCGCTGCAACTTGATTGATTCCTTGATCCACTGCTTCGAGGCTTCAAGGCCTGCAGCAATGACCGTTTCGTTCACCTTTGGTGCACCGTTGGCGTAGAAGTCAAATGACTTCTCCGAGCCACCAGCTTCGACCATCATGATCGCCACGTCACCGTTGTCGAGTTCGCGTCCGGCAACGACCAGTTCAAAAGTGCTGGTGTCCCCTTCTTCGAATGTGGCGTGGGGAACCCACGTGCCGTCCTGTGAGTACGCAACGCGCACAGCACCAATTGGCCCATCAAATGGAATACCGCTGATCATGAGCGCTGCCGACGATGCGTTGATCGCCAACACGTCGTGCGGGTTGACTTGATCGGCACCAACTACGGTGACCACGATTTGGGTTTCGTTGCGGAAACCGTCGGGGAATGCCGGACGCAACGGGCGGTCGATCAGACGGCAGGTCAAAATGGCCTGCTGGCTTGGACGACCTTCACGGCGGAAGAACGAGCCCGGGATTTTCCCTGCGGCGTATGCGCGCTCTTCAACGTCGACTGTCAGCGGAAAGAAGTCGATGCCGTCACGCACGCCCTTTGCGGCGTTAGCGGTCACGAGCACGGTCGTTTTTCCGATGGTTGCTACGACAGCGCCCTGTGATTGCAGCGCTAATTTTCCGGTTTCAAACCGGAGGGTTTTGTCGGAGCCGCTTACGGCGCCCGACACTGAAATGGCTTCAGCCATGTGTATTTCTCCTATGTTGTGTTAGCTCTCGCGACCAGAGATTCCCGAATGGAATTTCTGCGAAGGTCGCAGGCTTAACGACGAAGTTCGAGTTCTTCGAGCAGCTTTCGATACTTCTCGATGTCACGCTTGCGGATGTAGTCAAGCATTCGACGGCGGCGCCCGACCATCAGCAGAAGACCACGACGACTGTGGTGATCTTTTACATGGCTCTTCAGGTGTTCCGTCAGGCTGTTGATTCGGTCGGTCAGTAGTGCGATTTGCACTTCTGGCGAACCCGAGTCAGTTGCATGCTGACCGTGCTTCGCAATGACGTCTTTGGTCCCCGTTTTGGTGGGAGTCGCCATGTTCGTACGTTGCCTCTTTCTGCCTCACCTCGCGTTGCTTGTTCAGATGAACAGACACTTGGTGGGTCGTTCCGGGACCATCCCGAAACATCACACCCGAGCCGAAGCCCAAGTGGACTCCGTCAGGCTACGGCGCAATCACCCCACTTCCACTTCGCTCAGCGAGAGCAGCCGTGCAGTTAGCGTTCAACACGTGTTCACGGGCATCGTTGAAGAGCTCGGCTCGGTGGCTTCGCGCAGCGGATCACGCCTGCGAATCACCGCCAAGCACGTGTTGAGCGACAGCATCATTGGTGCCTCCATCGCAGTGAACGGCTGCTGTTTGACGGTTGTGCAACAGGGTGAAGACTGGTGGGAGGCCGATGTGAGCGACGAAACCTTTCTGCGCACCACGCTCGGCGCACTGCAACCTGGCAGCCCGGTGAATCTTGAGCGACCAATGGCTGCCGACGGGCGTTTCGGTGGGCACGTGGTGCTCGGCCATGTAGACCTCGTCGGTGAAGTCGTGTCACCAGCCCCCGACCTGCGAGTGCGCATCGGGCGCGACCAGATGCATCTCATCGTTGAAAAAGGCTCGATCACCGTCGACGGCGTGAGTCTCACCGCATTCGGCTTGCAGCGTGACTCGTTTCAGGTTGCGGTCATTCCGCATACTGCGGCAGTAACAACACTCGGCGTGCGTCGCCCTGGCGACAAAGTAAACATTGAAATGGACGTGCTCGCCAAACATGTTGATCGTTTGATGAACACCCGCAGCAAGAAACGACGCATGCTTGGATGGTGGCGCAAATGAGCAACCTGAGCGACTTGCGCAAAGAAATCGACGACATCGATGCCGCAATCATCGAATTGTTGGCCCAACGCATGGAAGTGTGCCGTGAAGTGGCCGACCTCAAGTCGCAAAGCAATACTCCAGTCATTCAGCCACAGCGAGTGCGCGAAGTGCTCACGACACGTCGACAGTGGGCAATTGACAACGATGTTGACCCTGACTTTGCCGAACAACTCTTTCGTATTCTGCTTTCAGAAACGCACCGAATCGAAGTGGCACACGACAAGAAATTTGAAAAACCCACCAAGGTTGCCGACGTGCTCGTTTCCACTCTCGACGCCGTGGCGTGTCGAATCGACCACGTAGTGGTTGCCGTGGCCAACCTTGCTGCTGCATCAACATTCTTGGCTTCGATCGGCTTTTCCACCACCATCACCGACGACGTCGGCATCGTGGTGGCCGAAGGTGGCGGAGTGACCGTGGTGCTCGTGGGGCCCGGCGACAAGGCAGTCGACAAACATCTCCAAGAACACGGCTCGGGCGTGCAACACATTGCCATCGAAGTGCTCAACGCCGGATATGTGCAAGAGCTACTGAAGGCCGCCAACGTGCCGCTGCTCACCGACGTGGTGATAGACGAACACGGCCACGAACAGTTCTTTACCGTGCTCGACCCGTCAACAGGCGTGCAATTGGGTTTCATCTCGCGCACCGGTAACCGGGTGCCAATGAACGGCCAGAACGTACGGGCGTTGTTCCGAGCCCTTGGCGACGCCTAGGTCTTGCTATGGTGGGGTTGCTCGATGAATTCGAGTGGGTCGCACCTCTAACACTTGCGATTTGCTCGGTCGGGTGCTGACACAACAAATCAACGCAACTCACGACATGCTGGTCTCCCGCGTGGCGTGATGGAAGGCATTTGTGGAACACCAGCACTTCATCGACACCCCCCTCAGCGTCCTGCTGGGTGATGCGCGCAAGGTTCGCGACTTGCAATACGGCGCACGAATCACCTACTCGCCAAAGGTGTTCATCCCGCTCACCATGTTGTGTCGCGACAAGTGCGGATACTGCACCTTTGCCCAGCCACCTGCCCGACTCGAACACCCGTATCTTTCGCCCGAAGAAGTACTGGCCATCGCCAAGCGTGGCGCAGCACAGGGTTGCCACGAGGCGTTGTTCACGCTCGGCGAACGCCCCGAGTTGCGCTACGACATCGCACGTGACTGGCTACAGGCCCACGGCTACGACTCGACCGTGCACTACTTACACGACATGGCCAAGTTGGTGCTCACCGAAACGGGTCTGCTGCCCCACGCCAACGCTGGTGCGTTGTTTAAAGAAGAGTTGGCGATGTTGCGGCGTGTTTCGCCGTCACAGGGCATGATGATCGAAACCCTGCGCGATGATCTTGAATGCCATCGTGGCGCACCCGACAAAGTGCCGCAGCGTCGTTTGGACACCCTCGAGTTCGCCGGCGAGCTGCAGATTCCCTTCACCACTGGCATTTTGGTGGGCATCGGCGAAAATCGCGCCGACCGCATCGCGGCACTCGAAGCCATTGCCGCATCCCACTTGCGACACGGCCACGTGCAAGAAGTAATCGTGCAAAACTTCTTACCCAAGCCGCGCACGGGCATGCAACACGACCCAGCGTGTGACCCCGACGAATACCTGTGGGCGATCGCCGTCGCCCGATTGATTTTGCCTCCCGAGATACATCTGCAGGCACCGCCAAACTTGAGTGACGATTTTGGTGCACTACTCACCGCGGG
>SYEA01000070.1 GCA_005800965.1 Actinomycetota bacterium
CCGAACGCTCGGCGAAATTTTTGATCGGGTCTTGGGCTTGCTTCTTGGTGCCAACGAACAGCACCACGCCGCCACCAGAGGCGAGTTGGCGCACGAACGCGTAGGCGGATTCGATTCGGGTGAGCGTCTGCTCGAGGTCGATGATGTGAATGCCGTTGCGCTCACCAAAGATGAAACGCTGCATTGTTGGGTTGCGACGCTGGGTCTGGTGTCCGAAATGGACTCCCGCCTCGAGCATTTGGCGCATACTGACGACTGCCATGTGATTCTCCTTCCTGTGGTTAGTGGACACGATTCGTTGCGCCGAAGCGACCACAGGTGTGCGAATCGTGTTTTGCGGATTGGTTAGTGCACTATGTATTTCTGCTGACGAATCAGCCCGCCTGACGCTAGCGGCGCGGCGTCAGGCTTCCACCACAACGGCGCACGACATGGGCTTTATCCGCTGCAACTATGGGTGCGTCGGGCACCCAAGGTGACGCGATACCGCGGCTTTGCCGCGTTGCTGATTTCGCCAGAAGCCACCTGTTGCGGGTCGACGTAGCGATCACCGATGCGCAGCCCAACGTGCAACGAGTTTTGGGCGACACCAATGCGCTCGCCGCGGGCCACAACCGAACCCCTTCGCAACTGCGGTGCAGTCAGCAGCGCTAACCCACCGTAGGTAACACGCACTGCGGGGTTGGCGGTGGCGCGCAACACCACATAGTTACGCCCGGCCACCACCCCAACGAACGACACCGTGCCCGATAGCCCAGCCACCACGTCACTCCCGGTTGGCATGGTGAACTCCACCCCACGGTTGCCGGCACAACGCTCACATTCGGGGGCTCGAAACGGGTCGATCACACTGGCATTGCTCGGCAACACTAAACACACACCAAGGGCAAGCGACGTGAGCATGATTGCGACCGCAGTTTGCGTTAGCGAAAATCTGCTGCGGCGAGTTGGCTGCGCATCTGCAGCACCGCTTTGGCATGAATTTGTGAGACTCGGCTTTCGGTCACGTCGAGCACCTCACCAATTTGGGCAAAAGTCAGGTTCTCTTCGTAGTACAACAGCAACGTGGTGCGCTCGCGCTCGGGCAGTTTGCGAATGGCATCGTGCATCGTGCGACGCAGTTCACCCGATTCCATCGCAGCATCGGGGTTGGTGGCGCGCTGGAAGTCACTCGTATCCGGCAGCGAGTGGGAATCCATCGCCACATGGTCGAGGGGTCCGATGGCACTCGAAGCAACGTCGGTCAGCCAGTCATGCAGCTCGTCGGCAGAAATGCCCAGACGTTGAGCAATCTCGGCATCGGTGGCCGAACGGCCGAGTTCGTTTTGCAAATCGGTGATGGCATCTTGAATCTGACGCGAACGTGCACGCACTGACCGTGGCACCCAATCCAGCGAACGCAAACTATCGAGAATCGCTCCACGAATTCGCGGCACGGCATACGACTCGAACTTCACACCCTGCTCCGGCGTGAAACGATCGATGGCCTGCACAAGGCCCACCACGCCCGCACTCACCAGATCATTGGTCTCGACACGCTTGGGCAAACCTGCCGACAAACGACCAGCCACGAACTTGACCAGTGACGCGTAGTGCACCACCAACCAGTCGCGGGCCACCGGATTTTTTTCCGAATGCCAGCGCAACCATGCTTCGTCGACGGTTAGACGCTCTGGGCGGGGGTTCATGCGCGTGGATGCGACGCCCCGTACGCCGTTTTCAGTCGCTCTTTGCTCACGTGGGTGTAACGCTGCGTGGTGGCAACATCGCTGTGGCCGAGGAGTTCTTGCACGGCGCGTAAGTCGGCACCGTTGTCCAACAGGTGCGTGGCAAAGGTGTGCCGCAGCGCGTGCGGATGCGTGGGTGACATGGCACGATCGTCGATGAGTCGACGCACATCGCGCGGGGTGATGCGCCGACCTCGGTGGTTGAGAAACAATGCCAATTCGTCGATCACCTCGAGCACCTCGCTGCGTAACGGTACCCATGCTCGCACTGCTTGCGTGGCCGGCTTGCCCACCGGCACGACGCGTTCTTTGTTGCCTTTGCCCATCACCCGCACTACCCCGCGGCGTGTATCGATTGAATCGATGTCGAGCGAGCACAACTCGCTCACACGCAAGCCACTGCCGTACAACATCTCGACGACTGCATCGTCGCGCAGGTGACGCCAATGCGGATGTTCGTCGGGATGATGCTCGAGGAGCGCGCGCAATTGCTCGGCGGTGAGCACCTTGGGCAACCGACCTTTGTCGGATGGTGTCTTGACCCCGAGCGTGGGATCGACTTTGATCTTGCGATTGCGCGACAACCAACCGAAGTAACGCGACAGGGCTGCTTTTTTGCGCGCGATGCTGCGGCGCGCCAACTTGCTCGTGGTCAAGAACGCCACATACGAACGCACGTGGGCTTTGGTTACTTGCGTGGGTGTGGCAACCCCGTGACGCGACACCCACTCGGCGAACAGCCGAACGTCGCGCTGATATGCGCTCACCGTGTTGGGGGCCGCTGCGGTGAGCGACACCACGAAGCCGTCTAAGTTCCATCGGTTGGCGCCGCTCATCACCAAAACCGTAGTTGGCACAGTGCACCCGCGATTGCTGCGGCATCATCGGGCAACCAACGCTTCCCACCAACCAGCGTTAGCAACCACCCAACCGTGGGCCTCTAGGCGCCCGAGCCGTAACGCCACTTCGGCAATCGGCAGGCGCAGCTGTTCGACCAACTGCTCAAATGTCAGCGGACCACCACCCAACCCGGCAAGCACCACGTGTTCGTCGGCACTCGGTGGCACGCGCGTCTCGCTCGGTGTGATGTGACGCTGATGATTCAAACCGAGCGCCACCAGCACATCGGTTGCATCACACACCGTGGCAGCACCCTGGGAAATCAACCGATTGGAACCCACACTCGATTCGCTCTGTGGTGCCCCGGGCACCGCCATCACGGTGATGCTGCGCGACAGGGCTTGTTCGACAGTGATCATCGAGCCACCAGTGGCCCGCGATTCAACCACTACCAACACCTCGCTGGCGGCTGCCAAGATGCGATTGCGCAGCGGAAACCGAAACGCATCCGGCCCACACCCCGGTGGCGATTCGGAGATGATGACGCCACATTCAGCTACAGCACTCCACAATTTGGTGTGCTCACGGGGATACACCACATCCAGACCCGTGGCCACCACTGCAATCGGGCCGCTGAAGCCCGATTCGAATGCATCAATCACACCCTGGTGGGCCGCAGCATCGATGCCGCGAGCCAAGCCTGACACCACCGCCACACCGTTGCGCGACAAGTCGCGACCCAACCCGCGAGCAAAGTGGCGACCGGCAGCACTGGCAGCGCGCGTGCCGATGACACCTGCACGTCGCTGCGCGAATGTAGCGAGGTTGCCGCGGGCAAACAGCACGGCAGGTGCTGCGTGGTCGCCACGCAACGCACTCGGGTACGACGGGTCGGTGGCCAACACCACGCTGATGTGATGGTCGTGCAACGCTGCCTCGACACGACGCAACACATCATCGGTGGCAGCTTGACGCCAGATATGGGCAAAATTTTCTTGCGCCAGCAATGCAGCGATGCGCTCGCTGGCAGCCAACTCACCACGCACCGTGCGCCATGCATCGACTGCACCGAGCCCCACTAGCAGCATGCGCAGCCGCTGCGGCCCGATGGCCGGCAAGGTTGCAAGCGCGGTTGCTGCAATGTGTTCGGGTGTGAGGTGCAACTCAGCAGCAGACGCGGGGAGGTCGCTGACCGTGTTGGCTCTAACTGTGTTGGCTCTAACTGTGTTGGCTCTAACTGTGTTGTTTCTGACTGTGTAAGCGCTCATCGGTGGCCGCCACTGAGCACCGACAAACTCGTGCGCAAACGCAACGCCGTTGCCACGTGGGTCTCGCTCACCACATCCGGGGCGCCGTCCAAGTCGGCAATCGTGCGCGCTACACGGCGCACCCGATGCAAACCACGGCCACTCAGTCGCCCGACTTCCAACTCGCGACGCAACACCGCACGCGCGCCGGGTGCGAGCGGGGCGACTACGTCGAGTTGATCGACTGCAATGCTGGCGTTGGTGCCGCCACTGCGCGACAAAGCCACCTGTCGCGCAGCCACCACACGCTGGGCCACGGTTGCCGACGACTCGCCATCGACGCCATCCACCAGGTCATCCACCCTGGGCAAGCCCACGCTCACGCGCAAGTCGAACCGATCCAACAACGGGCCCGAAAACCTGCGCAGATATTTGGAGCGCGCAGCATCGTCACACACGCAGGCGCCCGGGGTGCCGACACCGCACGGACACGGGTTCGCCGCAGCCACGAGCAAAAATCGGGCCGGGAACGAGAGCGACGTGCGTGCCCGCGAAACGTGCACCACCCCTTCTTCCAACGGTTGACGTAACGCGTCGAGCACACTCGGGGCAAACTCGCCGAGTTCGTCCAAGAACAACACACCTTCACTTGCGAGTGAAATTTCACCGGGTCGCATCGCAGCCGTGCCACCACCGATGAGGCCAACCAAAGAAATGGAGTGGTGCGGCGACCGAAACGGTGCGTGGCTCACTCGCCCACTGGCGGGCATTGGCACGTGGGCCGCTGAGTGCACCATGGTGCACGACAACGCTTGATCTTGTGACAACGGCGGCAAGATGCTCGGCAAGCGGCGCGCCAACATCGACTTGCCGGCACCCGGTGGCCCGACCAACAACATGTGATGGGCACCCGCGGCGGCCACTTCGAGCGCCAACCGCGCAACGGGCTGGCCACGCACATCCGCCAGATCAGGAATGAGGTCGCCGGCGTCGAGTGACATTGGCTCGTTGCAGATCTGCCACTGCTGGTCGCCGCGCAAGCAGCCAACCACATGGGCCAGATCGCTGGCCACCACGACTTGATGAGCCCCGGCAGCAAGGGCAGCCGGTGCATTAGCCGCGGCCACCACCACGCAGCGTTCGCGCACGGCCCCGACGAGCGGTGCTGCACCCACCACACCGCGCAGCGAGCCATCCAAACCGAGTTCGGCAACAAATGCATAGTTTTGCGCCACGTCGGGTGGCAGTTGTTCGTCGGCAATCAACACCGCCACGGCAATCGCCAAATCGAGACCCGAGCCACCCTTGCGTTCACCACTGGGGGCTAAGTTCACCGTGATTCGCCGATTGGGCCAAGCAAAACCGCGCGACAAAAATGCGGCACGCACCCGATCGCGACTTTCGCGACACACTTCGTCGGGTTGGCCGACGATGGTGAACCCGGGTAGCCCGACACCCACATGCACCTCGACATCCACGCAGCGGCCGACGACACCCAACAATGTGGTGGAACGCACCGAAGCAAACATCACGACCTCTTTTCAGCAATACTGCGCAACGGGGCCGTCACCTGTGAGAATGAGTCGGCGATGAAACTTCTTCCAAGTTGTGTGCGCGAAAAAGCGACAGCGGTCGGTCAAATTGTGGTCGGTCTTACCGCCGTGGCACTACTTGGGCTCAGCGCATGCGCCGAAACACCGCGCACCGCCACCAACTTCTGTCGGGTGCTCACCGATCGAATTGCCGACATCACCACACCACCAACCAGCACCGCCGAAGTGCAGCGCATCATCGAGCACTACAACCGATTGGTCGAAGTTGCCCCACTTGAAGTCGAGGCGGACCTAACCACTCTGCGTGACCTCTTTATTGCGGCGTCGCAAGTGAACACCGACGACGAAGCAAGCGTGCAAGCAGTGGCAGATGCGGCGTACCGCGCCGAGTTGGCTGCCGAAGATGCCGGCGTATACGTGGGGGCAACCTGCGGGTTGGATTTATCGACGGGCCTTGCGGTGCAAGTACCTGCTAGTTCGCCTTAGCGAACGTGGTTAGTGAATCGCCTTAGCGAATTTCGCCGCGCTTCACGATGACCTTGTCGACCAGGCCGTACTGCTGGGCTTGCTCGGCAGAAAACCAGCGGTCACGCTCGGAGTCGCGACGGATGTCGTCAACGGGTTTGCCCGAGTGCAACGAAGTGAGTTCGGCCATGCGCTCTTTGATGAACCGCAACTGCTCGGCTTGAATCGCAATGTCGGCAGCCTGACCACGCAAGCCAGCGAGTGGTTGATGCATCATGATGCGGGCGTTGGGCAGTGAATACCGTTTGCCCTTGGCGCCGGCCGTGAGCAAAAACTGGCCCATCGAAGCCGCCAAGCCAACACACACCGTGGCCACGTCACACGAAATGAATTGCATCGTGTCGTAGATGGCCATGCCAGCAGTAATCGAACCACCAGGTGAGTTGACGTACAACCACACGTCGGCCTTCGGATCTTCGCCTTCCAAAAACAGCAACTGAGCACAAATTTGATTCGCCGCTGCGTCATCGACCTCGGAGCCAAGCAAGATCACGCGACTCTTCAGCAAGCGGGTGAAAATATCAGGACCTGGGGCCATGCCACCTTCGAGCGCCAACGGCGAGATTGCATCGGGTGTTGTCATGCGCGCAAGGCTAACGCTTGGGCGCTGCTGGGCGAGGTGTTTCGCGACGGATGCCACTGAACACCACAGCGACACGCTCGTCATCAGCGACACGCTGGCGTACTGAGAGCAAGCCAGCCAGGCCCGCTGCACCTGTGGGGCTTACATCAATATCGGTGGTGGCATGTGCCACGGCATAGGCATCGTGCACCAACTGCTCAGACGCCACCACCGGAAACCCGCCGCTGGCGCGCATGGCTCGACACACCGCAACCCAGTCGTATGTTTCGTCGTCGAGAATTCCATCGGCAAATGATTGCGGCGTGGTGGGCCATGGCACCATGCATGCATCCCACTTGGCGGCTGCGTCGAACACCGACGAAAACGCCTGACTCTTTTGCCAGGCTGCAGCCAGCGGCGCACAACCTTGCGCCTGCACGGCATGCAGTGCTGCTCGCGTGCCGCCGGCGTGAAAACCTTCGGCCAGACTGGCTGCGAAGGCTCCCCCACCCACTTGCACAAAGAGTCGTGTGATGAGTGGCGGCTCCATGTGTTCGGCGACGTAGGCCATTTCCCAACCGATGGTGCGACCGCCGTCCAAACACCAGGCGTTCTCCGGGCCTTGCACACCAAACGGAATCGCCCCTGCCTGCACCGCCTCGCGAAACCGATGCACGCACGGATCACCCGCGGGGTCGGTGTCGAGTCGAGGACAGTGCACCACGTCGGCACCCAAGGCGTGCAAGCGAGCAACAAGTGCCGCATCGGCAAACTCGGGCACAAACACGGTGATGGGCCAATCGACTGCGCGCGCCAACGTGCTGGCGGCGAATGCAGCGTTGCCGCACGAGGCGATTGCCAGCGACGGACGAGCATCGCTGCGCCAAGCGGTGAGACCCAGTCGTTCTGCCGCAACAAGGTGCAACAACTCGGTGAACAAATGGCGCGACTTTTGCGAGCCGGCCACATTGTGGGTTTCGTCTTTGATCCACACGCCACCATTTTCTGAAAAGCCAAGTTCGTCGGACAGTTTGTCAGCGCGGGCAAACGGCGTGAACACAAACCCAGTGCCAGCCACCGTGGCGATTTGCGTGTCGAGATCAACAATGAGTGCGTCGCGGTCGCTCTCGCTCATGCCATGGGCGTGGGCGAACGCGTCCCACGCCAGATAACGACGAAAAGCGATAAACGGATTGACATGTTTGCCGCGACGCAGCGGGGTTACGTCACTTTCGATCAGCAACACATGGTGGCGATCGTTGCCAACGGCATTTGGGCAGCGCCACGACAACGGCGTATCAATAGGCACACGAGTGCCGCAGGCTGCACAACACAGCGAGCGAACAATCGGCGGTACGGCGCGCGGGTTGGCGCGCGGGTTCTCCCCTGGATTGATGCGGGGGTTGATGCGGGGC